>JBGTFX010000451.1:0-10522 GCA_041747055.1 Balneolaceae bacterium | reverse complement strand
GAAAGATGCTTTTCCTCGGATAATACGCTTGAAATAATCAGGATTTTTCGCAGTGGCTCCTGCATATCATGGCTAGAGATATAATTGAATGATTCTAATTCTTCATTAGTCTTTGCAAGCTCATTCACCTTATCTAAAAGTTCTGACCGGTTATTTAAAAAATTTATCAAACCAACCATCAAAATAAGAATGAGGGAGATACTAATTGTACGGTTGGCAATTGCCATGGAGGCAGGAATGTCAGGATTATCAGGCGAAAGAATATACCCGATAATGATCAATACAATATTTACTGCGCTCAATATGACTATGTACTTTTTTTGGTACGTCAGCATGAAAAAGAGGAGGATGGAGATATACCAGAAATAATCAGTAAAACCTGTGGGAGTAAGAATGTCAATAATAAATATAGTAAGTGATAACAAACTGCCTATGACTACAATTAAGTGATCACTGATTTTATATTTCCAATTCATTGGCATATCCATTGAGAAAAGTGCGGACTCATTTCATAGAGTCAAGATTGTTAGAATGTATCCGGTCGTACGGGCAAGTAGAATTTTAACATTTTCAGGTAGTATACTATCCGAATCTAATATGACTTTTATGTCATCATATTTGTTTCATGATAAACAGATCGGCATGATTAAATTATTTCTCTTGGTAATTCATTAATTTCTCTCCTTAGTATTATCATATTAACTTTCGGATCATAATTTAATTTTCATTCATGTCACAATGGACGCTTTAGTATTTGTATCGCTGTTTCCAAAAATTCGTCTCTGCCATCACGAACTCCCTGTATGGTTTTCTGAACTGGAATCGTTGGCTGAATTCCTATCAAATGGTGTTGAGATCCATCATGTTTTGTAACCTTCATCCCGGTCCATTCAAAATGATAGCCTCCGGGAAGTATCAATATATTCCCATTTCCGTTCGTGCCTGCGGTTGGTTGACCCACGATTTCAGCGAGGTTATAATGTTCAATAAAACTCATATACGACTCCGCAGCGCTAATAGCACGTGCATCTGTTATGAAGATCACATCCCCCTTTATATGAGGAGTAGCAGGTTCAAGTTGCCATCCAAACTTTTGGAAGCCTACCCTATTTTGTTGGTCCGGGTATATAATCTTCGGGATTTTCATCCACTGGTCGGAGGTATCAGGGCTTGTGAGAAGATGTTCAATAACCTGATGATTGCTATTTGGATACCCTCTCATATCGAAAATAACAGCCGGACTAGAAGCTATTTGCTCCATTTCGTCATTTATTATGCTCATTGGGGCTCGATCCAGATCCACATAATAAATTCCATCTTCAATCTGACCGGAAATAGGTAGGTGATCCTTCTCTAAGCTATGGTTTGTTCTGAGACTTGATAGTCGAACCGTATACGTTTTAACTTCCTCATCCCTTTCGACTTGAAGGTTTGCTTCAGTACCATGCCTACCAGTGGTGAATTGTCTTAAGGAACGAAATAGGGTTAATTGAGGAGAGCCTGATAAATATCTTTTTTGATTTTGTACTATTTCTGTTGCCGGTTCTCCATTTAATGATATAACGACATCACCCGGTTGAATTTCTTTATGAAATGAATGGGTTACAACTACCTTCTCTTCAATCCAGTCTATCAGGAAAGGCATGGTTGCTTCATTGGAAAAGGAGTAAGGAAGACGCACAAAAATATGACCATCTTGAGCAGCAGCAAGCATACTGCTCAACGTTTTGTAAAAATCTTCAGGAGTTTCATCTCTCAAAGCGTTCTTGATAGATAAACTCAATTGTTCTTCCCAATCTGTACCGACAGTCTCAAAATAAGGATAAAAATGCTGTAGCTCATTCCAGGCAATAATTACATTTGCTACCCGAAGATTAAGGTCTTCTGCCGTCATATTATAAAGATCTATTGATGACAGTTGCTGTTTTAAACGATTTAGGCCTTTTTCTGAACTTTCAGGAAAGGTTTTACCCTCCTTGCTAAACAATGCAAGCGGGACCTGAATCCATAATTCGTCAGATAACTTCAGGCTGGCTGTTTCTCCTACACGGGCATGTTCTTCAAATAACTTATCCGTTGAATCCGGATTGCTGCTTGCAGTATTCCAAACTGTGTCATCTCGATTAATTCTTATGCTTGTATATATTGATTCTTTTTGTCCTAAATTAACTCCAGAATGTTGCCAAGCTACAGTTTTGAGGTTTGTAGTGTCTGATTCAATACTGCCAATGTAATCAGGGAGAAATAGGCTACTATCAGGTTCATTTTTACTGAATGTAATTGTTGGGGCTATAGCAGTAAAAAGTGAATCAAGGGCAACTTTGAGTTCATTACTGGATTTAGCATTCTTTACTTCTTCTACTCCTAAAATCGCCAGCTTATCCCAGTTGATCTGTTGAGCTTCATCACTTGGATGAAAATACTTTACGTATCCAAAAACTTTTGAATAGGCGACTAGATTTTCAATTTCTTGATTATCTATGTTTGTAGTTTCATTATCGCAAGAGCCAATAACAAATAAACATAATACCAACAATAGCTTATATCTTAATGAATTCATAAGAAGCTTTTTTAAAATTAGACACAATTTTATCACGATAAATAATTGATCAGAATAATACTTTAAACCATCCACTCCTCCAAAAGCCAAAGAATTGTTTATAAAGTCTTTGAAGGAAGAAGGAACTCATCTTACCAGTCCATCAAAAACTCAAAAACCAGATGTTCGTTTTGACCTGCGATTGATTATTTTAGCTCTCCATCAAAAACATAAACCGTAACGTACAGTCATTCATGTCACAATGGACGCTTGATGATGCCCGGCAGGCATTGCAGAAATTTTGGGGGTACGAGGATTTTCGTCCGGGTCAGGATACGGTGATTGAGTCGGTGCTGCAGGGTGATGATACCCTGGTTCTGTTTCCCACCGGGGGCGGAAAATCGCTCTGCTACCAGGTGCCGGCTATGGTGATGGATGGACTGACAATTGTGATCTCGCCGCTTGTAGCGCTGATGCAGGATCAGGTGGATCAACTGAAGGACCGGGGCATTCGCGCCACGTTTATCAACAGCACTATTCCCGGATATGAGGTGGAGCAGCGGCTTGTAAATGCCCGAAACGGAATGTACCGTCTTTTGTATATCGCCCCGGAGCGGTTGGCAACAGAGCGATGGAAGATTGAACAGTTTCAACTGAACATCAGCCTCATTGCCATTGATGAAGCCCACTGCATTTCTGAATGGGGGCACAATTTTCGACCAAGCTATCGCAAGATCAAAGAGGAGTTTGGGGAGCTGCCGGATGATGTTCGGTGGATGGCACTTACCGCAACGGCCACGCCCGAGGTTCGGGATGATCTGGTCAGGAATCTGGAGTTTGAAAACCCGACGATTGTCACCAGTGGATTCGATCGTCCCAATTTGCAGTACTGGGTCACTAAAACGTCGAGGAAAAAGGAGACACTTATCAAGGCGGTACAAAAAGGGGCGAAACTTGGGAGCGGTATTGTGTACGCCAACACACGGAAGGATTGCGAAAAGTGGGCGAATGAGTTTAGGAGTCGGGGGATTGGTTCTGCGGCCTATCACGCAGGAATGAGCAGTGAAGACCGCGAACGTGTTCAAAAGCAGTGGATTGACGGATCGGTTCCCGTGGTGGTTGCCACCAACGCTTTTGGAATGGGGATTGATAAATCGGACTGCCGGTTTGTGGTTCACTACACGCTGCCGCTGTCACTGGAAGCGTATTACCAGGAGGCGGGCAGGGCAGGGCGTGATGGCGAGCCGAGTTATCCCATCCTGATCTACAAGGAGGGGGATATGGAGCTGCTGAAGTCCCGGATTGAGCGAGCCTACCCGGAGTATGAAACCATCAAACAGTGTTACGACGGACTTTGCGACGAGCTGGAACTGGCCATTGGCACGCAACACGAATCAGCAACGGCGGTTAATTATAAGAGAATTGCTAAGCGCACGGGGCTGACCGTGAACAAGGTGTCATCAAGCCTGCAAGTGATGCAGCGGCTAGAGCTGCTTGAAATTACGGAGCTGTACGTTCCAAAAATTGCCGTACGGTTTTTGGTGAGTCACGAAATGCTGAGGTCGTTTATCGACAGGTCGGATTCTAAAAAGGGGGAGTTCCTGGATCGGTTGTATCGTCAGTTTGGCCCAAGCGCATTTCATCAATTGCATTCGCTGGATGAATCCTATCTCACCGAAAAGCTCAATGTAACAGGTCATCAGCTGAAAAAAGCGCTGCAAGTATTTGCCGAACGGGATCAGATTTTAGAGTACGAACTATTGGGCGAGCAACCGTTGATCAGGTTGCTGGAACCGCGCATGCAGAAGTTCGAAATTGACCGGCACGAGGCGTATCACTACCGGGATGTACTGCTGAAAAAGCTGGAGTATATGAATCAGTATGCAGAGACGAACGGTTGCCGCGAGAAGTTTCTGCGGATCTATTTTGGGGAGTCCGATCTGTCTGATTGTGGTCATTGCGACTATTGCATTAAGAAGAAGAATCCACCGGAATCTGTCAGTGATGGTGATTTAAACGAGGTAAAAGATCTGCTTAAAAACGGCGCCCGAAATGAAGGTGACATCAAACAGTCTACCGGATGGACGAATGAGCGGATTCAAAAAGTGATTCATTATATGACCCGCGAGCAGCAAATCAATCGTGTTGTGCGGGAAACCGGCGTAGAATATCAGTTATCGGATTCCTGATCGACTTGGTCGAGAGCTTTCAGGGAATCAGCTATACGTTGTTTTCTTAACTCTTCATCCTGGTGCAGGCGGAGTTTAGCCTGAATGGTATCGCGTTCGCTGGAAATAAATTCATCAATTCTATCAACCCTCTGAACTTGTGCTTCCGGATGTTGCTGGTAATAGTTATGGCTGACACGAAATTGCTCTTCGGTTACATTATGCTTTTTATAAATCTCATCAATCAAGTGCTGACGGTTTATGGGGCCGAGCTGATTGTCAGAAATCTGTTCCACCACAAGGAGTTCAGCAAAGACAACTACATATTTGTCTTCGGCAATAACACCTTTGGGTTTTCCCTGTCCGCATGCTGCGAATAGAATCAGCAGGAGAGGGATTAAATGTTTAAGTTTTTTCATCAGGATTTTTGGGATTAAGCGGACGCAGCATGATCTCGTTGATCAGGAAGTTGTCCGGTGTTTCAATAATGTGAGTGAGCGTATCTGCAACGTCTTCCCCCCGCATCATATTACCGTGGGTATCGGCTCCGGCTTTTTCAAAAAAAGAAGTTGCAATGGAGCCGGGATACATACAGGTTACTTTTATTTGATCGTATCGAAGTTCCTTAAATAAAGCCTCACTGAAACCACGAACGGCAAATTTGGTGGCGTTGTACCCGGAAATCTGTGGGTTACCAAGTAGGCCGGCAACGGATGCAATATTGATGATGTGTGAGCTTCGTCCGCTCTTTTTCATCAGCGGGACAATCAAGCGGGTCAGATAAAAGATGCCGTTTATGTTAGTATTGACCATTGTTTCCCATTCTTCGATGGACAATTCATCTACATTTCCAAAAAATCCAATACCTGCATTGTTGATTAAAATATCGGGAGCGGAAGAATCATCAAATGTGGAGTTCACCCATTTTTCGAGGTCTCCGGATTTTGTGACGTCAACTGTTACGGGGATGAATGCATCACCGAGATCATTTTTAATTTCGTCAAGTTTGCCTTCGCTTCTGGCCAGTCCATAAACAGTAGCCCCTTTTTCTATCAATTTTTTGCTAAATTCATATCCAATTCCGCTGCTGGCCCCGGTTACTATGGCGACTTTATTTTCTATCTTCATTTTTTTGATCTCATATTTAGTGAACCTGCTCATCTTCTTGTATCATTAATGAAGATAACATTATAGGCGTTCTAATTTAAACCGGTTTTGATAAGATTACGTAGTGTATATAGAATCAAAAACCTGAGGCTGTATAAAATGGGTGTCATCCCGTCCCGAAATCCTTCGGGACGCTCATATTTTGAACGCGAAGCGAGATCTCAGTTCTTAAAATAGGCAGGAGATGCCGGATCGGGGTCCGGCATGACGTAAAGGCCAGAGATTTTTTTTTACACAACCTCAGGTCTGATTGGGATGAACTGAACTAAACGTGGATTATGATTTACATAGATATAGGAAACACAACATTTAAAGCTGTAAAAAGAGCAAACGTAGAGTGGGTTGACCTTTTCTCTACCGGAATAGAAAACAGGGAAGAGATTTATAACTGGCTTTCAGGAGTTCATTCCGATGAAATTGTGCTTGCCGCTTCTGTTAGAAAGGATGTAAATGGCCTGCTTGATGGGCTCACCAAAACAGGAAGTGTTCGATGGATAACGAATAGTCATCTTTCTAATTTTGAAATGAACTACTCCACGCCAAAAACGCTGGGGATGGATCGTTTTTTGGGATGTTTGGGCTCGAGTACAAAAACTCATAATGATGTAATTGTAATTGATGCGGGTACGGCCTGTACGATCGACATGATGACGAAGGCTCAGGTTTACCTGGGCGGTGTAATTATGCCGGGCCTGAAGCTGTATCATCGTTCGGTAAAAACGCATCTGCCTGAGCTGCCTGAAGTGAATCAATTTTTGCCAAATCAATTTCCCGGTCACTCTACAAAAGAATCGTTGCAGTGGGGGATCAATGGAGCGTTTATTGGTTCTATTCTCTATTTCCTGAAGAAATTTGAAGCTGAGGGCCATCAACCTGATATCTTTGTAACCGGTGGAGATGCTGAAGCAGTAGCCGGTTTTATACAGGAGGATTATAATCCGAAAATTCGAAAATATCTTGTTTTTGATGGGATGGAAGAGATGCAGCGGTATTTGTAGTAACCGCGAAATATACCTTTGCAAGAACATTTCTCTGATTTAACTTTGAATCCGCCCTCACCCTCGTTCCCTCTCCCACGGGAGAGGGATGTCTTAGTGGATGGCACAAGAGTTTTCTTTTGCACCATCTCAATATATTCTGGCAGTACCTATTTTTATGTCAATATTTTATTTCGAAAACATTAGGCCTCTGATTCGTGGAGGCGATAAGGAGAGCAGTGCGACTGAGACCGCTTAGCTTAATCACTCCGGCCGAAAGAACTGATACAACTCTTGAGAGTAACGGCAAACTTTAAATTACTTTTCAACTCATGAACAGGTAGACCTTTGATTAAGTTGGTCGAGGGAGTTCACTGCGATACAGCCGTAGCGAAGCAGCGCCTTGATTTTTTGGTTCGTTTTTTATCAAGAAAAAATGAACAGGGAAATTTTCGCTGATGAAACGCCTGAGATTCGCAGAGGTGGAAATTTTACCAACTTAAAAACCTGAAAACTTATCGAACCGCTCCTTAAAAAGGAGGGGATTCTATTACCAAATTAATAACTCGGTAATAGGTCACTCAACCTTTGTCATAATTTTTTCCCGTATAGTGGCGATAACCATTTTTAGGGCTACTAAATTTTCGCCTTAGTGCCATCGTGTCCTAGTGGCAAATCTTCTGCTAATATTGAGTTAAGAAGCTCGAACTTTTTTCACCACGAAAGCGCTAAGACCCGGAGAAGCACGAAGAAAACAATCAAAAAGCTCATTCTGCGAAACTCCGCGCAAAACTCCGCGCGACTCTGCGAGAAACCAATGGAAGGAATATAAATTGATTCAAAAGTCTATATGAAGAAAGTGGTTGTTGTTCTCGCGGATTTTCGCTGATGAAACGCTGAGTTTCGCAGAGGTGGAAATTTTACGAACTTAAAAACCTGAATAAAACTTATCGAACCGCTCCTTAAAAAGGAGGGGATTCTATTTCCAAATTAATAACTCGGTAATAGATCACTCAACCTTTGTCATAATCTTTTCTCGTATGGTGGCAATTACCATTTTTAGGGCAACTATATTTTCGCCGCCTCTCGGGATGATGATATCCGCATACCGTTTGCTGGGTTCAACAAATTCCAGGTGCATGGGGCGCACAAAATTTTCGTATTGATTCATCACCCCATTGAGCTCCCGGCCTCGCTCTAAGATATCGCGTTTTATTCGTCGCAACAGACGCACATCACCATCGGTATCCACAAAGATTTTGATATCCATCTGTTCCCGCAGTTCGGGTTCGGTAAATATGAGGATGCCATCAAGCAAAATAATTTCCCGTGGCGCTGCCTTTTCTGATTTATTGCTCCGCGTGTGGGCAGCAAAATCGTAGGTTGGAATTTCCACCTGATACCCGTTTTTCAGCGCTTCCACATGACGAATCATAAGTTCGGTTTCGAGGGAGGCGGGGTGATCAAAATTCTGTTTTTTTCGCTCGGGGAGGGTCAGATGGCTTAGATCACGGTAGTAGGAGTCGTGCTGAATCAGCAGAATTTTATCTCTACCAATTCCATCTAAAATTTTCTTAACAACAGTTGTTTTTCCCGAACCACTTCCACCGCCAACACCAATTATTAAAGGCCTTTTACTCATTAATCTGCAGATGTTTGTCTATTGTTTGAGCGGTCATATTCTTCTTTAAAGTCTCGGATGGATCTGAAAATAGCGGATGCGACAATGGATTGTCCATATTCGGTAGTGAGATAACGTGCTTCATTTGGGTTAGAGATAAATCCTAATTCGATAAGAACACCGGGCATGGATGCTTCGTACAGGACCTGGAATCCTGCCTGTTTTACGCCACGCGATCTGCGCTGAGCCCGTTCTCTGAATTGATTTTCAAACACTTCTGCAATGCGTTCGCTAATACTCATATTTCCGGCATTGGTCAGCTCATAAATTAAAAGATCTTCTTCGGTAAGCTCACGGGTATTTCCACTTTCATACTGCAGGGCTGCATTTTCTTTTTTCATTACTTCAATGGCTGATTGACTCTGAGCTACCCCTAAAATGTATACTTCAGCACCACTTACCGATTGTTGTCTGGCAATGTTTTGATGGGCAAACGAGTTGGAATGAATGGATACGAATAGGTCACCATTATGACGGTTGGCAATTCTGCCTCGTTCTGCAAGCTCCACAAAAGTATCATCATCCCGGGTGTAGACAACCTTTAGATCAGGAATATTCTGTTTGATGTATTCACCCACTTTCAAAGCAACGGCAAGTACAATATCTTTTTCTTTAACACCACCAACTCCAATGGCCCCGGGATCTTTTCCGCCATGACCGGCATCTATAATGACCACATCAAGTGTAGAGCCGAATCGTGGAGCAGTGAAATCATTAGCAAACAGATCCTCACTTTCATTGCTCCTTAGAAATTGATCCCACTGAACTCGTGCAATGTTATTGGTAAGAGTTGTTATGTTATTTGATGTCGTATGGGTCAGGGATAAAAGTACGTCACGCCCATTCTGATCTATATAAACAGCGGTATTGAAGTAGAAGTTATCACCCAGTTCAAAATCAACAGCAATTCCTGATGTAATGGTATAGACATTCAAATCTTGAAACAGACCTCCAATGGGAGGTATTATAAAATTTGCTGTGTCCAGATTAGGGGAGTATAACACCATCTGGATCAGATCTTTGGAAGGCTGATACACCTTAAAAGAATCCACTTTTTGTGAAAGATGATGACGCACAACGAAGCCTTTACCGTCACTTCGTTCTGTGGCAGAAATTCTATTCAGTTCATGCTGGGCATGAAGTGGAGCAGGGAAAAGGATTTGAGCAAAAAGAAAGAATAAAAGTGACCCTAAACACACTTTTAGAAAATCTTCTAAATGATTTCTCATGGTTACCGTCGGATGATTTGAACAGAAGGTACAGAAATTTTTGAAATTTGATAACATATCTCTTGAAAAGGCCTCTCAACGTAGTTTATTCTTTTATAGAATAAATCAAACCTTGAGCTCTAATTCAAGTAAAAACTTTTAGATAGGTGAACAATTAGCACGTTGCCTATCAGACACAACATTTAAACGGTATCTGATTTGATAATATTTGTTAACAGATTAATTAGCCGGAAGTTCCGCGAAGAGTTTGCACACTTTGTTTCTTCTTTTCGGTAGTCGGATAGGCTCCGTAGGAGGGAGGTAAGTGTTTCAAAAATAAGATGGTGGGTGTAATATGTGATAAAACTGCTACTCCAGCTCAATATCATTGAACTCAAGGAGGTCGTCAGCATTCCAGGCATATAATCCGTCACCAATACATTTTCCATTTTTAATAGTGATGTCAGGCTCTGTGGCAAAATCTGCGGTGGACATAGCATCTTTTTCCTGATTTCGCTTCATATCCAGCACATTATAGCGATTCACCAGCTCCTGAAGTCTCTCTTTGTCCGAATTTTCACTGGAGTAGATGAGATAGCCCCAGGGTCCGCCGGCAGGTTTTACACCGATAGGCATCATTTCGCACCGGTCGGCAGAAGAAGCTTCCGCATGTCCAACTTCATTATGGATCATGATGGCAATTTGTTCAAGGGTATAACCTTGAAGTTCCCGATTTTCCTGTGCACAACCAATCAGTAGAAAAATTGCCGTGGTAAAAATCG
>JBGTFX010000450.1:0-3175 GCA_041747055.1 Balneolaceae bacterium | reverse complement strand
ATGGGCCGGGCGGAATTGCCTATTTTATTGAAGCAACCAGTAATAATGTTCATCGTACAGTGAGTGAAATTCGTCATATTTTTTCCCGCAACGGTGGTAATCTGGGAACGGATGGTTCAGTTGCTTACATGTTTGAGCAAAAGGGTTCCATTAAAACAAATGCAGGTGGACGTGATGAAGAAGAATTGATGCTGATTGCCATTGATGCAGGTGCAGAAGATGTAATTATGGGGGAGGAATTTATTGAAATTATTACCTCCCGCGAATCTCTGTTTGATGTCAGCAAAGCCCTGGAAGAAGAGGGAATTGAGATTGAATCTGCTGAACTTGTTCGAATTCCCGCCACAGAAGTAAAGGCAGATCCTGATACAGCGAGAACTAATTTAAAGATGATGGATATGTTTGATGAAAATGATGATGTATCAAACATTTTTACGAATATGAAAATGGATGATGAGACGTTAGCACTCGCAGAAGAAGAATAAATCTTTCTGCTCATACCTTCGAATTTTATACAATCACATGAAAATTGTTCTGCTTATACTCTTTGGCTTTTTAATTTCAGCTTCGGCTATGAATGATGCACGGAAAGCAAATGAAGCGTTTCGTAATGGCGATTTCGAAACGGCAGCTCAGCTATATCAGGCCGCAATTCAACAAAACCCTGATGATCCACGCCTTCATTTTAATTTGGGTAATGCCTTGTCAAAAATGGGGATGATGGAAGAAGCCATGCAATCCTTCGATAATTTTAAGTTACTTTCAGAGGACTCATCAGAGAGATCTAAAGCGGATTATAATGCCGGAAATATGCTCTCAGAATCGGAAATGTATGATGAGGCTGCTAAATTTTTTAAAAATGCCTTAATGGAAAATCCCTCCGACCCTGATGCCAAACATAACTACGAGTTGGCATTACGTAAGCAGCAGGAACAGGAACAAGAGCAGGAAGATCAGTCAGATGACCAGAATAATGGCGATGATGAGCAGGAAGATGAACAACAGGGCGAAAATGATCAGGATGATGGTGAACAGGAACAAAATCAGGACCAGGGTGATGGAAACCCTGAAGATCAGGATAATCAGCAAACTCAACCCCAACCTCAGGATCTGAGCGAACAAGAAGCAGAAAGCATTTTAAATGCCCTGGAACAACTCGAACGTGAATTGCTGGAAGGTCAGAAAAAAGAAGCCTCCGTAAATAAATCATCCAATGATAAAGACTGGTAAAATTTCCTTTTTTAAGCCGCTCTTATTGATGGTGTTATTTTTGGTCTATTTTGCCAATTCAGCCTCTGCACAGGATTTAACACTCAATGCAACTGTTTCTAACACGAAAATTTTTACGGGTGAACAATTTTCATTGAGCATTCAGGTAGAGAGCTCAACATCGCATAATATGGCGCTGCCCGATCTGCCCGATTTTGATGGAGTTCGTGTGTTATCTCCAACCCCATCGAGAAGCACAAGTGTTTCTATTATTAACGGACGCACAACCCGTACAACTACCTATATTTACTCAATGATTGCGCTAGATAAGGGTAATTACACAATTCCTTCTATAGATATCAGGGTAGATGGCGAAGTTATGAATACCAATCCCATTCAAATTGAAGTTATTGAAAAGGGGGCACTAAGCGCTCAAGGGGAATCCCAGCTTCCCGATATTTATTTAGAAGTTGAAGTGGATGATGAAAACCCTGTTGCCGGTCAGCAACTGATTGCCAGCATTGTGCTTTACTTTAAGGAAAATGTAGAAATCACATCTTACCAACCGGCATTTGGATGGCGAACAGATGGGTTTTGGAAAGAAGAAATAGAAAATGTGACTCAACCACGTGCGGAAAGTACAATTATAAATGGAGTCCGTTACCGCATGGTCACACTTTTACGATATGGACTCTTTCCATCCAGAAGTGGTGAATTAACACTCAGTGAATATGAATTAAGCGCCGGTATACGGTCACTAACACGCAGGAATGATCCCTTTGGAAGTTTTTTTGGCGGAGCGGGGACAAATCAACGAAGGGTAACACTAACATCAGATCCTGTAACTATTCAGGTACGTCCATTGCCACAGCGGGAAGAATCCATCGGAATAAATGCAGTAGGTAATTTGTCAGTTTCCCGTACAGCTAACAGAAACAAAATTGTAAGTGGTGAAACCATTGAAATTGTGACAACTGTTAATGGAGAAGGAAATATTCCGTTAATTCAGAGGCCCGAATATACATTTCCGGATGGGTTTGACAAATTTAACCCCAGGGAAACAAGTGATGTAGAGCGTCGTGGTCAGACCATCAGAGGTGAAAAAAGATTTACTGAGTTATTGGTTAGCCGTGCTCCCGGAAAATATCAAATCCCGGAGGAGCGGATTGCTGTTTATGATCCATCATCCAATCGATACCGCTATACAACACTTCCCGCTATTGATTTTGAAGTAACGCCTGCGCCTTCTTCTAACATCGCCTCGTCCACCGCCGGTTCTTTAGTGTTGCAGCCCGTAACCGGATTGGCTGTTTGGCATCATACAGAGCGTAATAGCATTTATAACACTGCTTGGTTTTGGATCTTTTTAATTTTACCGGGAATAGCATTGCTTTTGAGCTGGAGAAAAAAGAACCTGGTTGATAAACTGATGAATGATACAGCTTTTAGGCGATATCATACCTCGTACAGCACCGCCCAAAAACGTCTTGTAGAAGCAAGATCCTTTTTAGAGCAAGATCAACCCAAACAAGTTTATCGAGAACTTCATAAAGCAATCACGGGATATATTACGGATAAGCTACAGCTCGCAGAAGCAGGCTTAACAGATCAGGAGTTGATTGCAAATATTCAGGAGCAGTCTGTTAACGGAGAAATTACCAAGCCGCTTAAATCTCTGCTCGATAAGTGCAATACTATCAGCTATGCGCCTGCGGGAAGTAAAGCAGATATCAACGAAGATATTGAGAAAACTGAATTATTACTTGAACAGCTAAAACAAAAGCTTTGAAAACACAGATCTCTTTCGGTTTTTTTGTGCTTATGGTTTGTTTCCCTGTACTAATGTTTGCTCAGCAAAGTAAGTTTGATGAAGCAACTGAGCTACTAGAAGAGAGTCAGTATAGAGATGCGCTGGAAATCTATAAGGAACTTGAAAATGAAGGGCATAAGTCTGGTGCATTGTGGC
>JBGTFX010000449.1:0-1924 GCA_041747055.1 Balneolaceae bacterium | reverse complement strand
AGGACCGTCACTTGTCGTGGTCATGCTCACAATATCCGCCACGCCGTCGCCGGGGCATACATAAACGGTCGTATTGCCTTCATCCGTAGCTACCGTCTCTCCGTCAGGCACGGTTGGTTCTATCCTTATATAGTTGGTAGTGAGGGCATAGCAGATCGAAGCCAGTTCATCGGTAAAAACATTATCTCCGGGCGCCACCAAAACCTGGCCGATGAAGGAAAAGGCGTAGAGGCGATACGATCCGGGAGGAACATTTTCAAAATCGATCGTATTGCTGATCTGTACTAAAATGACTTTTCCTGCATCGTCCGTCAGCACATGGCCAAAAGGCGTTGACAGTTCGCTGGTGGTAAAGCGAACCTTGTCGGGGATGCCGTCACCCTGGCAGGTCAACAGCAAATTTCCATCCTGTCCCTGAATACTGATCGTTGCATCATCAATGCACTGGGTATTGAATTGAGCGGTAGCAAGTGGAAGGGCATAAAAAAACAGGCAAAAAACCCAAAGTAAAATTCTCTGTTTCATAGAGTGACTTTGATTTTGTGAAATGATCAAGATGCAGACTAAAAGTATAGTTTGTAATGTAATTTAAATCAGGAAAGACATAAGAGGGGGTATGTCAGTGAACTCATATCGGCACAAGTCACCCGCTAAGATACTACTTATTTTTAACAGCGGGAAGCAGAATGGATTGGGATCTTATGTCCGGTGGTAAGGGAGGAACAATGACCAAGAAATCAAATGCTCACGGCCACTTGACGTAAGTCCCCGCGAAGTTATTATAATTTTTCATATTTTAAAAGCAGATGGCGATTAAATATTAAAGGAGATTATTTTGTCAGTTTTCACGTGCTTTGCCATTACTACGAAGGCGCCGAAAAGGATAGCTATAAGGCTGTAATTCTCTGGATTTTTCATTTTATTTCATAATTCATTAATAAAGATATCCATATTTTTCAAAAATATATACCGTTTCCTGCTGATTCCCGACCGGGAAAAAATTTCTTCTGAAAAGGTTCTTTCCATTTAAAATAAAAAATTACTTTTACCCTACTTACACGTTCATCCAACTTATATTTTCATAAATCAGGCTACCTCTTACTTGAACCGGGGAGCTGCCTTTCGGCAAAACATTCCTTACTCCATTTTGCGGCCATTTAAAAGCAGGAAAACCAGGTAATTCCGGTCGCTCTATCAGGAGAAGAAGCAGCGCATCCTCAGCATACCGGTGGCTTCAACTAACGAAACCTGTCGCGAAACCAACCAACGTGGTGAACATCATCTTCATTGAAGATACTAAGTTAAAGAATGATCCCGGTTATGTTATTTATCAGGTAAATTAATATCCTTCTTTGACAAATTCTGTGGACGGTGCTTCATGCGGAAGCAATGTCCACAGGATTTGTCAAAGAATCATTAATATTGGTGGTACTATCGTTTTTTGGGTTATTCTCTGACATTTTTTGCCGCTCAGCGAACCCGGAACTGCACTCCTGCTTTTTACAGGTTTAGGTAGGGTGCAAAGATTGTCAGAACAGCTGTTCCGGCAAACCATAAACGAAAAGAGAAGATGCGGAAGTGTGATTTAATCATCCCTATGTTTGTGATATTGTGCAGTGTATGCGGCACTGCGGGGGCTATGCGATCCAGTCCTCCTCCCGATTCCATCCGGACGCCCTCTTCAGAAAAAATACGAACACAAAGCGGTTTTTCGGCCGAAGAACTCGTCAGGGATATCTTCGCCAAAGGGGCCTGCGAAAATATCAGCAACATCACCAGAATCGGCCATGCCAACGGCGTCGGTTATTTTGAGAATGGCAATCCGAGCATCGGTCTGGACCGGGGTATCATTCTGGCCACCGGCCCGATGGCTAATGCCGAGGGTCCGAATTCCGCAACCGACATGAGCGGTGATTTTGAGGGA
>JBGTFX010000448.1:0-2710 GCA_041747055.1 Balneolaceae bacterium | reverse complement strand
AGACCTCCCATTGTTTACGTTTACCATCGGAGGTCAGAATGAACGCGCCCTTTCGCGTGCCTACTAAAACCCTTATTTTGCTCATTGTTTTCGTTTTTTCTAGGGAATAACATAAGTACTATGCAAAATAAGGGGAATTTTTTAAAAAGAAAAGTTTTAAAATGATGAAATATTAAAAATATTGTTTTAGTGTTTATAACAATTTCGTTTCATGCTAAATCTACAGGAGGGAACATCATTTTCTAATTCAGACAATTTTAGGGCAACACTACTTTTGAATGAATAATGTTGTAAATTTGAAGTAAATGAATGTTTATTTATAGTATCAGCTATGATGGAAGAAGAAAAAGGGAAAGCACTTCACGATAAAGCCTCCAGGGGTGAAAAGCTTTCTGTACAGGAAAAGCAACAACTGGATGAATGGTATGCCCAACAAGATCAATTGGAAATGGCAAACATTCAAATGGTCAATGATAGCGTATCCCAATCTGGTCTGCAAGCTCAGGTAAAAGCTGCGCTGGCACAACTGGTAACATTGTCGAATAAGATCCAGCGAATGGCTTCGGAAAATGAGCAACTCCGGAGTGAAAATACAGCGCTGCTGAACCAAATTGCCCAACGATATGGTCGACAATCGGCATGAGCATTTCTGCGGCCCGGAACACGAGTTGTTCGAAGCGGTTCGAGTGTTCTTTGCCGGCATAACGGCCCAGCCCTTCTTCGGCGCGGTTGGGGCTGATCTGCATACAAAACCGGCGATAGACATAGGAGGAGATCACCTCACCTAATAAACCGCCTAATAAACAAATCCTTATACGCCCGTCCGATCGGAAGCACCACCTTGCCCGGTAAATAAACCTGGTTGCCGGCTATTTTTTCAATCTTTGCCGCATTGAGCAGATAGGACTTGTGGACCCGCACAAACTGATCCGGCGGTAGGGTTTCCTCCCAATAACGGAGGGGTTCGGTAGATAAGATCTTTTTCCCGGGGATGAATATTTCGGTATAATCGGCATCGGATTTCAGGTAGATGATATCATCAATGGTGATCTTAATATGCTCGTAGCCGGACTTGATAAAGATTTCTTTCTGGGGCGCCTGACGTATTTCATGGACCTCCGTTCGGGGCGCCGGCTGGTTTTTCACCGGCACTTTGGCCACCGCTTTTACAAACCGTTGGAATGAAAAGGGCTTCAGCAGGTAGTCCACGACATTCAGGTCGTAGCTTTCCAGGGCGTAGTCTGCAAAGGCCGTGGTGAGGATAACGTGCGGCGGATTGGGCACGCTTTTCAAAAAATCGATACCCGAAATTTTGGGCAAATGGATATCCAGGAAGATCAGGTCCACCGCTTCGGTTTTTAAAAATTCCATGGCCTGGATGGCGTCCGAAAAGGTAGCTTTCAGTTGCAAGGTCCCAATATCATCGATGTATTTTTTCAAAATACGCTGGGCGGGGGGTTGGTCTTCGATGATGATACAATTCATACCTGATCTATCTTTTTCAACTGTAGGAATAAATGAACCTCGTATTGATCCTCGCTTTCCCGAATATCCAATTGGTGCGCCTGCGGATAGATCAGTTGTAAACGTTTCCGGACATTTTCCAAACCGATCCCCTGTGAAAGCTTGTTGGTGTTCGTGGTGGATTGATAACTATTCTTACAATAAAAATCCAGTCGGCCCTCGTCGGATACCGCAATTTCAATATCGATAACAATATTTTCGGACTGGCTCGCCTGGCTGTGTTTAAAGGCATTCTCAATAAAAACGATCAGGATGAGCGGTGCGATCTGATAGCCGGATGGGATGTGATGCGCCTGGAAATTAACTTTTCCCCGTTCTTCAATCTGCAATTCACTGAGCCGGGTGAAATTTTCCAGTTGCTCGATTTCCTTTGCAAGGGGCACAAACCTTTCCTTGCATTCATACAACATGTAGCGTAGCACCGAACTCAATTCCAGAATGATGGCAGGCGTTTTCGGGGAATTCTCAATGGCGTAGGAATACAAATTATTCAGGTTGTTGAACAAAAAATGCGGGTTGATCTGGGATTTTAAAAACTGCAATTCGCTTTCCTGCACCGCAGCTCTTAGTTCGTCCACTTCCCGGTGTTTCCCAATTGCATCCCAGGCAAATTTAAAACCCACCAAAATGGTAATGACCGGTAAAATTTCCACCAAAGAAAAAAACACGCCGGGAAAAGTCTCGGCTCTTTTACTACCGGGAAAATAGATTGGTTCCAGGACCAACTCTTCCACCAGGATAACAGCGGCAATGATCAAAAGAAACAAGGCAAAAAACAGCACATACTGTTTGCGATAATAAAATTGGGGCAATAGCCAATAATTAATGATGAATGCGGCAAGTGCATAGCTGAGAAAAAAAGCAGCGTGGTAATTGGCAATTTGCGGGTTGTTTTTGTCAAAAGAATAGAAGATGAACACCAACGAGTGAAGCACTATTTGGAAAAATATCTCTTTGTAGAGAAACGAGGGTGTTTTGATCATTTTTACCATTAACCAAAACTAATCTTTTGACTACAATTTGCAGCGGGTACGAAATTTTGCCAGCTGGTTTGGGCCCGCTTTCTGCGTAAGGCCCTAAGTAATACTGTGAACGTCAAGAACGTAAACGAGAAAAACTTTCCTCCATGCGTGACCTGTGTTGCCGATGTTACAGAAACAGCCGCAGAAGGAGGGAATCGTGAAGC
>JBGTFX010000447.1:0-5100 GCA_041747055.1 Balneolaceae bacterium | reverse complement strand
TTAATGGTCGTAACCGTGTCCCTTTACCTCCCGCCATAACAACAACATCCACTGGCAGGTAGGATTTTAACTCCCCAAAATTGATCACATTTACGATGCGATTTTCTTTATCCAGAATTGGAATAACTTTAAAGTTATTCTCCCGATATTCTATGACCTTTTCAATATCCTGATCACCCTTCCGGATGAACCTTGGATTAGACTGAATAATATCATCAACAGGTTGCTCCAATTCAGCACCTTGAATAAACCCTCTTCGAACATCTCCATCCGTCAACGAACCGATCAGCTTATCATCATCATCCACCACAAAAGATATAGCATCCTTTGCCAGTTTATCCAACACTTTCAGCGCTTCACGAATGGTTGTACCTGACGGTATTAGATGTTCTTTATAGTGACGCATAATTATTCTTTAGTGTGTCAATTATTGTATTTGCTGTATTAGACTTTCTATAAATATTCATTCCTTCAAAAGAACCTAAGCTTTTCACTTTCGAAACAGCATGTAAGATGTCTTCGGCTTTAAATTTACAGCTTATCACATTTACTCCACTCACACGCCCTTTTTGTCTATTGCCAACATTAACCACATTTTTCCCAAAAGAAGCCGCCTCTATTATGCCACTGGATGTATTTCCTATCAGAAATTCTGAATATTTCATCGCATTGAAATAATTGATTTTTCCAAAATTTTCAATGCAAAGTACTTTTTCAGACATATTTCGTTTTATTTCCTCAATGGCAGTCCGATAAATCTTCCCATTTGTATCTGCATTTGGCATGGTAATAACCAAAAAGTATTCGTTTCCTATCTCATTTAGTGCAGATTTCATCTCTAAAGCATATTCCTTGTTCATTTCCGGATTTACCGTTTCGGGATGAAAAGTTATTAATACATATGGTTTATCAGGGATTTCAAATTTATCACGAAACACTTTTTCAACCATATATTGAAAATGCTCAATGCCATCTAAACTTAAAGAACCTACATTATATACATCTTCATCATTGCCAATAATTGTCCTTATTTTGTTCTTATAAGCTTCTGTGGATGGAAAATGAATAGTCGAAGCCAAGGTAATTTGATGACGGTAAATGTTATCAATAGCTCCCAAAGTAGTTTCTCCACCATGGATATGTGCAAACTTCACTCCGAATGGAATACCGGCTTGTACCGCCGCTGACATTTCAAACCGGTCACCTAAACAAAAAACCAAATTAAATATATTTTCTGACCAATAATCAGCAAATTTAGAAACTGTTAGTCCATAAGAGGTACTAATTCCATTCGGATTATCATTTAACAATAAAGATTGAATAAGGTCAATATTTTCAAACCCGGTTTTTTGAATTTCAGAAATAGTCTCTCCATGATATGGAGACCCATGGGTTCCAAAAGCAATAATCGTCAAATCAAAGAATGCATCTTCTTGCATTTTTTTTAGCAGTGGAAGATAGATTCCAAAATCGGCTCTTGAACTTGTAAGTACACCAATTTTCATTTTAATGATCTCCATTCAAGCATTTCTGTTGCTGAGTATGCTCTGTTAATCTTTCTGCCAATAACATTTCCCCATTCCATAGGAGAGATTCCATTCCCTGGACGGAGTGCTATAATATCTTCTTCTTTTATTCTTTCTCCCACTTTCATTGACCGAGTTGTATGAATACTTTTTCGGGCTACTTCTTTATTTGTTTGTTCACTTAGGCTTGGCTCCTTTTTTCCACTACCTGAAATTGCCTTTTCAATATTTCTTATTGCTGTAACCATTTCTTTAAGTTCATCCGGTACTAAAGATGCCCGATGATCGGGTCCGGGTAAGTTTCGGTCTAAAGTAAAATGTTTCTCAATAACTTTGGCTCCTAATGCCACAGCAGCAATTGGAACTTCAATTCCTAAGGTATGATCAGAGTAACCTACTTGAAGTCCTAATTCGTTACCAATGGTATTCATAGCTTTTAAGTTAACATCTTCCATAGGTGTTGGATATTCGGTATTACAATGCAATACTGTAATATCTTTTTTATCCAATCCATGTTCAGTTAATACTTTTATGGCAGCTTTGATCTCCTCCATTTCAGCCATCCCGGTAGAGAGAATCACTGATTTTCCTTTTTCAGCTAAACGTTTTAAGTATGGATAATTCGTTAATTCCCCAGACGGGCTTTTAAAAAAAGGCATGTTAAGATTATCCAAAAAGTCGATTCCATCCACATCAAAAGCCGTGGATAAAAACTGGATCTCTCTATTCTCACACTCCTTAATTAATGTTGCATGATCCTCTTCACTTAGTTCAAGTGATTTGAGCATATTGTATTGACTGTCGTCACCATCCCCAATATTCTCGGACTGGTAATTTGCCATTTTAGCAACCTTACTAACAATTTTATCCGCTTTAAATGTTTGAAACTTTACAATATCTACACCTGCTTTTGAAGCAACTTCAATAAGCTCAATCGCCTTTTGTAAGTCACCATTATGATTTACTCCGGCTTCCCCAATAATAAGTACTTTATCTAATTTCATATTAGCCTCCCTGGGTTACCCACCACTTTACTTTCACTCTCTACATCGTTCAAAACTACCGTTCCTGCACCAACAACCACATCATTTCCAATTTCTACACCTTCCTTTATTACAGCATTTGCACCAATAAACGCTCTGTCTCCTATCCTCACGTTTCCTGCTAACACGGCTCCGGGGGCTATATGTACACAATTGCCAATTCGGCATTCATGTTCAACAATAGCTCCTGTATTTATAATCACTGCCCTACCAATTTTAACCAATGGATTAATCATAGTACCAGGCCCAACAAAAGAACCATCTCCAATTTCAACCTGTACTCCTATATTGGCTGAGGGGTGAATAACGGACCGTAATTTTTCTTCCTTTGCAGCGATAAGTTTAGTAACCCTTTCTCTTATTCTGTTGTCTCCAATTGCTAAAATAAACTCATAGCCTTTATCCCATCCCTCAAAATCTTCATCACCTTCAAAACCAAGGTATTCCAATTCAAAAGGATTCAAAGTTTGTTCTTCTGTTTCAGTGTAGACAGTAACTTTTAATCCGGCCTTTTGAGCTGCATCAAGTACCACATAAGAATGTCCTGAATATCCAATAATTATTTGTTTATCCACTAATAGTCACACTACTTGGTATATTCACAATTCGATCTTCTAAAAACTCTGCATTTGTTTGCTCATCCCGTAAGCAATTTTCATACATAGGTAATTTGTACATCAACCGCCAAATAGGACGGGTCATCACCCCATTATCGTTGGTCTCAGTGAGAAAATAATCCCGCTCTTTACGGTCATTAAGTTCCACACACATTAGCCAGCAATTTGCTTTAGTGTTTGGGTTTTCTGTTCTGAAATTAATTCCCCGTTTCTCAAAAAATGATTCATACCGTTCAGCCAAGTCTCTTTTGTTTTCAATAAACGAATCTAATTGTTCCAGTTGAGCACAAATCATTGCCGCATTTAAATTGGGCATTCTATAGTTATGACCCAATTCGTCATGTACATATTCATATTTATGAGATTTTTTTGCAGTGGTAGTAAGATGTTTAGCAAAATCACCCAACTGCTTATCATTTGTAACAATAGCTCCTCCACCGCCGGCCGTAACAATCTTGTTTCCATTAAAAGAATAAATCCCAAACTGTCCAAAGCTTCCAGTAGGTTTACCTTGGTAAGTTGAACCAATGGATTCAGCTGCATCCTCTACTACAGGTATATTCCACTTCTTACAAACTTCCATGAGTTCATTCAAATGCACCGGAAACCCAAAAGTGTGCATGGGTAAACAAATAGATATTCTATTTCCTGTCTTTTTGTTGTAACAACCATCTTCTCTTAATTCACCATACTCATTAAGAAAAGACTCAACAGCTTTGGGAGACAACCCCATCGTATCCAAATCCACATCCAAAAATACAGGTTGAGCATTATTATAGGCAATGGCATTAGCCGTAGCAACAAATGTGAGCGCTTGTGTTAATACTTCATCTCCGTGTTTTACTCCGGCTAATCTAAGTGCAACTTGCAGTGCAGCAGTTCCATTCACTACTGCAACGGCCCGTTCTGTTTGAGAGATCTCAACCATCATCTCTTCAAATTTATCTACGTAAGCCCCAACAGAAGATACAAAGGTAGAATCTATCGTTTCCATAACGTATTTCTTCTCATTGCCCAGGAAACGAGGCTCATGTAATGGAATAAAATCAGTAGTTCTATACTGAGCCTGAACAAATTTTATAAAATGATTAATTTGTTCCATTACATTTTTGAATCCAAATATTTACCGGTCTCTTTATGATCAAACACTGGAAGCAATTCATGAAAGAGTTGTACTATATCAGATTTTGTCCAGTTTAAACTTTCTTTCATTTCATCTATACTATCCAAAAAATAATTTAGCTTTTCTTCTCCAAATTCAAGATCGCTTTTAACAATACCCAACTTCTCAAAACGCTCTAAATCAAGCGTCTCTCCTTCCATGAAAAACTCTTCAAAATCTTTTTCGCCGGTCGTATCACTTTCAGTGAACAAACAGGGCCATTTACCTTCTTGAGGTAAAGATTCCACCAATCCCCTGGCTTCATCCTCACTAGAACATAAATGAGCTTGATAGCCCATCATATCCAAATATTTAACGGCAATCTCAGAAAAGGTAATAAGATGCAGATCTTCACTTAATTTTGGAAAGAAAATATCTCTGTTATCTCCGAGCAAACAGGACATCAAACATAGCTCGCCCGATTCTTGGGGAGTCACGAAATATCGTTTTATATCATTGGGTGCAACAATTGGCTGTTTCTTAACAATACGTTGGTAAAAGCTATGTAAGAGTGAACCATCCGAAAAAGCTACATTTGCAAATCTTGCCGTTGAAATATCAATACTTTGGCTTTCCCTCATCAAAAACATCTCCATAATACGCTTTGAAGCCCCCATCATATTCACAGGGTTAGCCGCCTTATCTGTTGAAACGCAAAAATATTTTTGCGTTCCATTATTACTCGCTTGGTGAATTGTTTTAATGGTATTGAGAATATTTACTTCGACCATTCTCATGAGTGTATAAGGGTC
>JBGTFX010000446.1:0-7575 GCA_041747055.1 Balneolaceae bacterium | reverse complement strand
TACTGAAATTGAAATGCTGGCTTGCAACAGGATTTACTGTCCCAAAAACCTGACTGAGTTTATCCGTCCAACCCGCATAGTAGATCAACCGGTCAATCGATTGCTTCACTTCTGCCACAGCATTTTTACTTTTCAAGCCGGCTAACTCCAACTCTTTCACAAACTGATCTTTTCGGCCCTCAAGCATTTCAGCGATCCGGTAAAGAATCTGTCCGCGATTGTATGCCGATCGGGATGACCATCCGTTAAAAGCGGATCGGGCAACAACAACGGCGTCACGCACATCCTTACGAGTGCATCTACAAGCATTGGCAATTTTCTGTTCCTTTGAATTATAAACAGCGTATGTATGATCCGACTCACTTCTCGGGAATTTTCCACCGACATATGTCTTGTAGGTTTTTAATACGTCTAATCGATTGCTCATAATCTTAATTTTTTACCAGTTTAGTATAAGGATAAAGTCCATGCAGACCACCTTCACGACCTACACCACTCTCTTTGTAACCGCCAAAAGGAGAGGTGGGATCGAACTTATTGAACGTGTTCGACCAAACTACGCCTGATCGCATATTTTGACCAACTTTAAATATTTTGGACCCTTTGTCAGTCCAGATTCCGCTCGATAATCCATATGGAGAATTATTCGCCTTGTCGATTGCTTCATCGGGTGTACGGAATGTTTGAATGGTTAGGACAGGTCCAAAAATCTCCTCCTGAACAATTCGATTGCTTTGCGAGACATCCGTAAAAATAGTCGGTTTGCAATAATATCCATTTTCGGGTAAGTCACATGAGCTTTGATACATTGTTGCCCCTTCGTTCGCCCCAATTTCCAGATACTCATTAATTCGTTCGTACTGCTCACGAGAGTTAATTGCGCCGATGTCTGTGTTTTTATCCAGTGGATCCCCTACGATCAGTGTTTCAATTCTGTCCTTCAATTTCTGAATAAACGAATCTGAAATTCCTTCCTGCACCAATAAACGGGATCCGGCACAACAAACATGCCCTTGATTAAAGAATATGGCATTTACAACCCCTTCAACGGCTTGATCTATAGATGCATCCTCGAAAATAATGTTAGCACCTTTACCACCCAATTCAAGGGTAAATTTCTTGTCAGTTCCTGCCAGTGATTTTTGAATAATCTTGCCGACATTTGTCGAACCCGTAAACGCTATCTTATCTATATCTTTATGATTTACAATCGCTGATCCGGTTTGACCAGCCCCGGTTACAATATTTACAACGCCATCAGGCAAACCTGCATCTTGACAAATCTCCGCAAAGAAAAGGGCTGTCAATGGAGTCGTTTCTGCCGGTTTTAAGACCACAGTATTACCGGTTGCAAGGGCAGGGGCTATTTTCCAGGCAAGCATCAGCAATGGAAAATTCCATGGGATGATCTGTCCGCAAACACCAACAGGTTCTGCTTTTCGTCCGGGAAATGCATAATCCAGTTTATCAGCCCATCCTGCATAATAAAAAAAGTGTGCGGCAGCAATCGGCACATCCACATCCCGTGATTCACGAATAGGCTTTCCTCCATCCATCGACTCAACAATAGCTAACTCCCGTGATCGCTCCTGGATCATTCTGGCAATTCGATAAATATATTTTCCACGCTCTCGCGGATCCATGTTACTCCAAACTTTATCATACGCTTTTCTGGCAGCTGAAACGGCTGCATCTACATCTTCAACAGTACCTTCGGCAAATTCTGTTAAGACTTCTTCCGTTGCCGGATTAATGGATTTTATGGTTCTGCCTTTCGCAGGATCTACAAATTTTCCATTTATGAAATGCCCGTACTTCTTTTTGATGTCAATATTTTCACTGCTTTCCGGAGGTGAACTGTAATTCCAGAATGAGGAAAAATCCAGTTTTAAATCAGAGTTCGGCGATGTCGGTTTAGACGTGCCATTAGTTTTATCTGATACTTTAGAAGATGTTGTTTGGTCTGACATAATTAGTTTGGTCTTAGTATAGTCGCAATTTCTTCTTAATCGTTTGAGAAATAAATGATGCTTTGATACACACCTGTTTCCTGTTTTACGATTTGCATTAATAAGTCATTCGTCAATGAGCTGGCTCCAAAACGAAACCAATCTTTCGATAACCATGGAGCTCCAAGAGTTTCTTTTACCAATACTAAATACTGAAGTGCTTCTTTAGCCTTTCGGATTCCACCGGCGGGCTTCATTCCAACCATACGTCCGGTTTCGCGATAATAATCCCTGATCGCTTCAAGCATCACGAGTGTAACAGGTTGTGTAGCGGCAGGGCTTACTTTTCCGGTAGATGTTTTTATAAAATCTGCTCCGGCGTGCATGGCTATATCACTTGCTTTACGAACATTGGTGAGTGTTTCGAGTTCACCTGTTTCTAAAATTACCTTTAGATGAACATCACCGCATACTTCTTTAATGGCTGCAATTTCATCATAAATAAAGCTGTAATTCCCCTTCAAAAATTCACCTCTTGAGATTACCATATCCACTTCATCCGCTCCCTGGTCAATAGCAAACCTCGTGTCATCAAGTTTTACCTGAAGTTGAGCCATCCCACTGGGAAAAGCCGTGGCAACACTCGCTACATGAATTGAAGAACCTTGCAGGGCATTTTTAGCCGTTGCCACCATATTTGGATACACACAAACAGCGGCTACTGTTGGAAGATCTGGCAGGGGAGCATACGGCATTTTCGCTTTTTGGCATAGTTGTCGAACCTTCCCTTCAGAATCTTTTCCTTCCAAAGTGGTGTGATCGATCATGCTGAGCGCTAATTTAAGGCCCTGGAGTTTCGATTCTTTTTTTATGCTTCTTTTATTCAACCGGGAAACTCGTTCCTCAACTCCAACTAAATCAATGGGTGTGGTATTAATAAAGTCTGGATACAAATCAATTTTCATCTTTGTTAATTAAAAAAAAGTTCGATTTAGAATGTACGAAGAACTACAGCTGAAAGAAAAAAAGCCCCCCAAAATTCTTCGGCAGGCTTTTCCAATCACGAGAATGATTTAACTAAATGATGGGTCCTGAATTTACAATAGCTCCATCCGCTTTCGCTTTGAACTTTTTGAAGTTATCCTCAAACATTGCGGCCAATTTTTTCGCTTTGGCATCATAAGCCTCTTTATCCTTCCAGGTGTTACGTGGGCGCAGAATATCTGAAGGAATGCCCTCAATTGCTTTTGGAATACTTAGTCCAAATACATCTTCCTCTTCAAACTCACCATTATTCAAATTTCCGGCAATGGCTTCTTTTAACATTTGACGGGTGTGTGATAATTTCATCCGGTTTCCAACACCGTATTCGCCACCTGTCCAGCCTGTGTTTACCAGCCAAACGTCTGAGTTATGTTTGCGTATTTTGTCAGCCAGCAGTTCGGCATACA
This sequence comes from Balneolaceae bacterium, assembly GCA_041747055.1. GTDB lineage: Bacteria > Bacteroidota > Rhodothermia > Balneolales > Balneolaceae > SW132. The sequence continues at coordinate 4,175 of JBGTFX010000446.1, read as the reverse complement.
CTGTAGGGTGCAAAGGCATAAATGGAGATCCGAAACAAGCGGAGAAGGTAGCCTGTGGCTCTGTAACTCCTCGTTCAGTTCCCGCAACTTTTGCTGTATATCCACTGATAAAGTGATACATAGCTTGTTCAGGGGTTAGTTTCGAAATGGGCGGGAGAATTCCAAAAGCATCTGCAGTTAAAAAGATGATGTTTTCGGGATGCCCTCCAAGGCCTGTATCGCTGGCATTTGGTATAAAATCAATAGGGTAGGAGCAGCGAGTGTTTTGGGTAAGGCTGCTGTCATCAAAGTCAGGTTCACGTTTACTATTTAAAACTACATTTTCGAGAATAGTACCCGGCATTTGCGTCGTTGCATAAATTTCGGGTTCGTTTTCTTCAGAAAGATTGATTGTCTTTGCGTAGCAACCACCTTCAAAGTTAAAAATCCCGTTGTCACTCCATCCGTGCTCATCATCGCCAATTAGGATTTTATCGGCATCGGCAGATAATGTTGTTTTTCCGGTTCCTGACAGACCAAAAAAGACAGCTGTTTTTCCATCTTTGTCCATGTTGGCAGAGCAGTGCATAGCCATCACATCTCTTTGAGGAAGCAGGTAATTAAGCACAGAAAAAATTCCTTTTTTGACTTCACCGGAATAAAGAGTTCCTCCAATCAGGATCAGTTTTTTCTCAAAGTTGCAGAGAATAAATGTATTTGATTGAGTTCCATCAATATTTGGGTCAGCCTGAAGTTTTGGGGCAGCTAAAACTGTAAATTCAGGTTCATGTGTTTTCAATTGATCATCAGAAGGCCGTATAAACATGTTATGAGCAAACAAGGCATGATATGCCGCTTCACTCACGATACGTACATTCAACTGATAATCAGGATCAGCTCCTGCATACATATCTTTCACATAAATATCTTTGTCCTCTAAATAATCGACTACTTTTTTGTGAAGATTATCGAAAACTTCTTCTGATACAGGCTGATTAACTTCTCCCCAGTCGATGCTGTCGGATACTGAGTCACCCTCTACAATGAATTTATCCTTGGGAGAGCGACCTGTATACTTTCCGGTTAAAATCCGAATAGCCATTTTATTCGTCAGATCCCCCTCGCCATTTTTTATTATTAATTCATACAACTCAGCTGGTGTTAAATTCCAGTAGACATTAGAGTCATTTTTCAATCCAAGATAAGTTAGATCGGTAGTACTTTTTGGCTGATTCTTGTAGTCAATTTTCATAAATAATTACTGTGGTAATACTATAATATTTTAGTTTGTGTTCTTGAAGCAAGCTTGATGTGTAAGCGCTTTTCTGATTTAATATTCAAATAAATTGCCTTTATAGATCGTAATGATGTTTTTTTGTACCCGTCGTAAAAATGATCTTATTTTATCCGTTGAAATATACCGTTAATTCAATCTTTTTTGAAGTAAAAAAGGAATAATATTAAAGTAATGGTATTACCACTGGCTCTCGTTTTAAATAATTTTCATAAATTAAGAGACGCTTTTTAATGTGGTTAGTTGTATATCAACATTTATCATTATTCTTTAAAACAAAGAAAAAATTAAAATCCCCCATAGCAGATTATATTTGATGAAAAATATAAGAATATCATTAATTCAGACTGAAGCATCTGATAATGTGGATGACAATATTAAAAGTCTGGAAAATCAGGTAATTAAAGCCGCTGAAGAAGGTGGTCAGATTATATGTTTGCAGGAACTTTGCACAACAACCTATTTTTGCACCGATATAAATTCAGGTCATTTCAATCTTGCATTAGAAGTCCCAAATACCCTGATAAAACGATTTCAAACCATAGCTGAAAAACACAATGTGGTTATACTGTTTCCATTTTTTGAAAAGGGAGGAGTCGGTATTTATTATAACTCCCTGGCGGTAATTGACGCGGATGGATCAAACCTGGGAACGTATCGAAAAATGCATATTCCCGATGATCCCGGTTTTCATGAAAAATACTACTTTACGCCCGGTGATGGTGGTTATCAAGTGTATGATACTGCTTACGGCAGAATTGGAACCTTAATTTGTTGGGATCAATGGTTTCCTGAGGCAGCACGAATTACGGCTATGATGGGTGCTGATATCTTGGTCTACCCCACAGCAATTGGCATTTTAGAGAGTGAAGATGAAAATGACAAAAAATCTTTCCATAACGCATGGAAAATAATGCAGCAAAGTCATGCAATTGCCAATGGTTGTTTTGTTGCAAGCATCAACAGGGTAGGAACCGAAAATGGCACATCTTTTTGGGGTGGTTCATTTGTTGCGGGACCATTTGGAGAGATCTTAGCTGAGGGCGGATTAAACGAAGAAATTATCAACGTTGATGTGGACTTTTCAACTATTGAAAAAGAACGACAAACCTGGCCATTTTTCAGAGACCGCAGAATAGACAGCTATCAGCCTATCCTCAAGCGGTATTTAAAATAGCAGAAGTAAAACCCATCTATCGGCTTTATGAGTGGTATATTTTACGTATCTTTGCAAGCTGTAAACAAAACGAGATTAAAATAAAGTTTTAGCACTGCATGAGTTCATACGATCCTTCTGTAATTGAGACGAAGTGGCAAAAATACTGGTTAAACAATAAGACGTTTAAAACCGGTACTGACAAAGATAAGCCCAAGTATTATATCCTTGATATGTTCCCCTATCCAAGTGGATCAGGTCTCCATGTCGGCCATCCTGAGGGTTATACTGCTACGGATATTTTAGCTCGTTACAAACGAATGAAAGGCTTTAATGTGCTTCATCCAATTGGATGGGATGCATTTGGGTTGCCCGCAGAACAATATGCAGTTAAAACGGGAACGCACCCAAGAGTTACAACAGAAAAAAACATCAACCATTTCCGTAATCAGCTTCAACGACTTGGATTTTCTTATGATTGGGACCGAGAAGTAAATACAACCGATCCCGATTATTACAAGTGGACTCAATGGATTTTCCTCAAGCTCTATAATAAAGGTCTTGCTTACGAAGATGAGGCTCCGGTAAACTGGTGTCCGGAACTGGGAACCGTTTTGGCCAATGAAGAAGTTATTGATGGAAAAAGTGAAGTGGGTGGATTTCCGGTTATTCGCAAACCGATGCGTCAGTGGGTTCTGAAAATAACAGAATATGCAGAGCAGTTACTGGATGGACTTGATGATTTAGATTGGCCCGAATCCACAAAGGAAATGCAGCGTAACTGGATTGGTCGGTCTATTGGTGCAGAAATTGAATTTCCGGTACATGAATTTGATGATAAACTAAACGTATTTACCACTCGGCCGGATACAATATTTGGCGCTACTTATATGGTTTTAGCTCCTGAACACCATTTAGTTGACAAAATTACATCAGATAATTATAGAGAAGATGTTGAAGCCTATAAGCATCAGGCTGAAGAGAAATCTGACCTTGAAAGACAGGAAGTCTCAAAAGAAAAATCAGGTGTGTTTACAGGGGCATACGCCATCAATCCGGCTAATGGAAAAGAGATTCCCATTTGGATTGCCGATTATGTTTTAGCTCATTACGGAACGGGTGCAATTATGGCTGTTCCCGGTCAGGATGAACGCGATTGGGAGTTTGCAGAAAAATTTGATCTGCCCATTATTAGAACTGTACAACCACCTGAAAATTTTGAAGGAAAAGCATATGTGGGTGACGGAAAAGCTATCAATAGTGATTTTCTAAATGGTATGGAAATCACGGAGGCCAAGAGAGTTATAATCGAATGGCTTGAAGGAAATGGAGTAGGGAAGAAGAGCGTCAACTATAAGTTGAGAGACTGGTTATTTTCCCGACAGCGTTACTGGGGTGAACCCTTTCCAATCATTCATGTGGATGGAGAACCAAAGGCTTTGCCTGAAACTGAACTGCCGGTAACTCTGCCTGAACTGGATGATTATCATCCCACGAAAACCGGTGAACCTCCACTTGCTAAGGCAAAAGACTGGCTGCATACCAAAGATCCTGAAACGGGAAAAGATGCTCTGCGAGAAACCAATACCATGCCTCAATGGGCAGGTTCTTGCTGGTATTATTTGCGATATATAAGTCCTGAATTTGATGGCGGTCCGGTAGAATCTGATGAAGAAAAATACTGGATGCCGGTGGATATGTATGTGGGCGGGTCTGAGCACTCCGTTTTACACTTGCTTTATGCCC
>JBGTFX010000445.1:0-1988 GCA_041747055.1 Balneolaceae bacterium | reverse complement strand
TAGCAGAGTTGAGATACGGAACCATCACCCAGCTTGAAAAAGACCTTGTTGAGGCGAAAGCTAAACTGGATGAAATTCAGGAAGACAGTTCGCTATTGAAAGAGCAGGTGGAAGCTGAAGAGATTGCAGATATCGTTTCTCGTTGGACGGGAATTCCGGTGAAGAAAATGCTATCGAGCGAACGTCAAAAATTACTTAAGCTGGAGGATGAGCTACATAAACGGGTGATTGGGCAGCATCAGGCGATTGAAGCCGTCTCGGACGCAGTGCGGCGGTCTCGTGCAGGATTGCAGGACGAAATGCGACCCATTGGATCGTTTATGTTCCTGGGTTCAACCGGTGTGGGTAAAACCGAGCTTGCGCGATCACTGGCAGACTTTCTGTTCAATGATGAAGACGCAATGATTCGCCTCGATATGAGTGAATATATGGAGAAGCACAGCGTCAGCCGCTTGATTGGATCACCTCCCGGGTATGTTGGATATGAAGAGGGTGGACAGCTAACGGAATCGGTTCGCAGAAAGCCATACAGCGTAGTTTTGCTTGATGAAATCGAAAAAGCACATCCTGATGTGTTCAACATTCTACTGCAAGTTTTGGATGATGGCCGCCTGACAGATAACAAAGGCGTGACTGTTGATTTTACCAACACCATTGTAATTATGACCAGCAACATTGGCTCACACCTGATTTCTGAGGAGATTGAAAAAAGCGGTGGCGAAATGGATAATACAACTTACTCAGAGCTTCAGAATAAGTTAATGGAGCAACTGAGAAAAACCATTCGTCCCGAATTTTTGAACCGGATTGATGATGTGGTTGTGTTCCATCCGCTGGACAAAACTCATATTCGCGAAATCGTGGATATTCAGCTGAAACGAATTGACAGCATGCTGGAAAAGAACAAAGTATCTCTTTCTGTTTCGGATACTGTGAAAGACTGGCTGGCAATTCGCGGATATGATCCTGTTTATGGAGCTCGTCCACTAAAGCGTGTTATTCAAACTCAGATTGTCAATCAGTTAGCAAAACAGCTAATTGGACGAGAGGATACCGATCAGCATGTTGAGTATGAAGCCACCGTCAGTAAAGATAAAGACAGCTTGGAATTTGCACTCGTATTTGAGGATGCGGATGCGTGGGCGGGTTAAAGTTTAAACTTTGGAGGTTTTAGGAAACCTCCAAGGTTTTTTATATCAAAATGCCACTTTTAATTTTACACTATATTCACCACCAGCCAAGAATGAGTCCCGCTAAAGTCATCCCCACAACATGATAGCCACTATCCAGAAAATGGAGTTTCATTTTTAGTTCAGTAAATATTCCCGTAGTACCGGCAAGAGTGAATAAGATACCTGCACCGGCGCCAAACCCAATAATTGCCCCGTTCAACGCTCCGTCAGCATTCATTGCAGACATGAATAGTGCAAGAGTTATAACAGCAATTAGCTGAAGTATGAATGAGTAGAGAAAAATTACAGGATTAGGTTTGTCTATGTCTTCTTCTGAGATATTTCGAAGCTTCATCCAAATATTTGAAAACATGAGCGGGCTGTACCATAGGGCACCCAATATAAAATAAGCCACGGTTGCAACTAATACCGCAATCCAGTTGAGGGAAGAGAGTAATTCAGCCATAGAAGTTTTTTAGGTTTATGTGAGCTTCTATGTATTAAGTTTCCACGTAATTTCCAATAACATTTTTTGTATTCTAATGGTGCAGAATTAGTTAGATGATTTGATGTGGTCAGTAAAAAAGTTTATGTCAACTCATCAGGGTTGAATCCATCCTTCCGCTCCAATATATGGTCGTTTACAATCTCAAATATAAATCATTATTTATATTATAAATCAGTAGTGTCCGGTAAAAGATAAAAAATGAAGAGGGAAACTCTTTCGAGTTCCCCTCTTTTGGTTATGTTGTGTTTTCCTACAAACTCAACTAACCAATATGAACAAAAGTACACATTTCAGCGGACAACCTATCA
>JBGTFX010000444.1:0-2478 GCA_041747055.1 Balneolaceae bacterium | reverse complement strand
GCCGTGATAAAGTCGCAAAACTCTTTGATGGAACAATGATTATCCTTAAAAATATTTCTTTTGAAAAATTGCAAGAATTACTCCCCAAGAATGAATTTGTGAGAATCAATAAAAAGGAGATCATTGCTTTAAAGGCCGTACAGGTATTTTCTTTTGATGAAATAACAACCACTATTATATCTGGATCGGGCAATGCCTTGAAACTGGTTTTAAGCGAAACCTATCGAAAAGAGTTTATTGAAAAGCTCAGGATATAGTTTCGTTACACTTTTTTTCCGGGTCAATACATTTATTGACTGCCTTGCTACCTTCCCGATTTACACGTTCTTATTCTCCTCAAATTTGTAATGGATTTTTATCCTACAAATAAGAGATGAAGAAGTATAAGAACAGCATTTTCTATATAACTACCATTGGTGGATTTGCTGCCTTGATGTATTGGCTCGTACTTTTGGGGGCAAAGTTGGAGCAGGGAAGAAGTATTGTAATTCCTGAGTCTCAAAAGGGACAGTGGCGAGATTTTATAGACTCATTGGTGCATAATCTGCAACACCCGCTGGCTATTTTACTCGCCCAAATTGTGACCATTATCTTTGCCGCCCGAATCTTTGGATGGATATGTAAAAAAATAGGGCAACCTACAGTGATCGGTGAAATTGCCGCAGGAATCGTACTGGGCCCTTCCTTGATCGGAATGTATTTCCCGGAATTTTCAGCCACCTTGTTTCCGGCAGAATCTTTCGGAAATCTACAGTTTCTGAGCCAGATAGGATTGATCCTTTTTATGTTCGTCATCGGTATGGAACTGGATTTAAAAGTGCTGAAAAATAAAGCCCAGGATGCCGTTGTGATCAGCCATGCAAGTATCATTTTTCCATTCGCTTTGGGAATGGGATTAGCGTATTTTATCTATGAGTCTTTTGCTCCGGAGGGCGTACCCTTTCTGTCATTCGGTTTGTTTCTGGGTATTGCCATGAGCATCACCGCCTTTCCGGTGTTGGCGAGGATAGTCCAGGAGAGAGGCATGCAAAAGACCCGTTTAGGAACAATCGTTATCACTTGTGCAGCAGCAGATGACATTACAGCCTGGTGTTTATTGGCTGCTGTAATCGCTATCGTAAAAGCAGGTTCATTTGTCAGTTCAATTTATGTTATTGGAATGGCCATCTGCTACGTTTTATTCATGATCAAAGTAGTCCGGCCTTTTTTAAAGCGTGTGGGCGACCTTCATTCTACCAAAGAAAACCTGAGCAAGCCCATTGTCGCTATTTTTTTTCTGACCCTTATCATTTCTGCTTACGCAACCGAAGTAATAGGCATCCACGCTTTGTTCGGGGCGTTTATGGCAGGAGCCATCATGCCGGATAACACAAAATTCAGAAACATCTTTATCGAAAAAGTAGAAGATGTGGCATTGGTGCTTTTGCTCCCACTGTTCTTCGTCTTTACAGGGTTGAGAACCGAAATCGGGTTGCTCAATGACCCTTATTTATGGAGAATAACGGGTTTGATCATTCTGGTAGCGGTTGCAGGAAAGTTCGTGGGAGGTGCATTGGCCGCAAAATTTGTCGGTCAAAGCTGGAAGGACAGCCTGACCATTGGAGCATTGATGAATACGAGAGGATTAATGGAACTGATCGTGTTGAATATCGGTTATGACCTGGGCGTTTTAACACCGGAAATTTTTGCAATGGCAGTTATCATGGCTTTGGTTACTACCTTTATGACCGGCCCCGCACTGAATTTTATTCATTGGGCTTTTAAATCTAAAACACAAGTAGCTCCTCAGGAGATTACTCAAATCAGCAAATACAAAGTATTGGTCTCTTTTGCTAATCCAGAAAAGGGGAGATATTTACTTCGGTTGGCGCATGGATTTGTCAAGTACCTTTTCGTTTAACAAGCTAATATGATTAGGGGCCGTTTGCTCAATCGCACGAATGGATTCCTTTATTTCCAGATGCCGTTTTATTTGCCCGGAAGCATCCAGAATGGTTATTTGTGATCCTGAATTATGAATTAGCTTTTGTGCGTACCTAACCAAGAATGCGTCTTTCTCTGTAAAAATCGGTATAAATACTTTTTCTGTACTGCTTAGTTCTTTATCCAATAATATTCCGACAGGGACGCTGCTTTTTGAGAGGATCAGTCTCGTTCGTTCGTCAATGGAAGGACTTTCAAACAGGCTTTCTTTTCCTGTCACCTGGTTTAGTAACCGGTCGGGGTTTATGATACGTGTTGTAAATCCCAGGATTTTTCCCAGCAAACTACCTTCAAAAATGGATTGGCCGATTCCAATAAGCAGCAAGTCATAATCACCCTTATTAGCTACCTCCGTTATATCTGAGTCAATATCATTGGATGGTTTGAATAGTGTCGTTATTTTCTGGTTCAAATGTTTTGATTCCTCAATTACAGGAGAAAAACTTTCTTTTTCATATTCTTCTATATTGTAATGATGTAACTCGTTACTTGGCG
>JBGTFX010000443.1:0-2810 GCA_041747055.1 Balneolaceae bacterium | reverse complement strand
ACAATCTATTCACGCAATGATGTAAAAAATCATTTTGTACCGATTTCAAGTCACCACATAAATCATACCCATAATCAAACATCCAAATCAAGCTCAAAAAAGTCAACTGATATTGAAAAAATAGCCGATGAGATTATGCTCAGCAAGTACGTTCCTTCCAGCGTAATTGTGAATGAGAATATGGACATTTTACAGTTTCGGGGGAGTACCCAAAAGTATTTGGAGCAAACGTCCGGCAAGCCAAGCCATAATGTGCTTACTTTAGCAAGACCGGGACTGTCATTTGAACTGCGCAGTATTTTTCGTAAAGCCAAAAAGCAGGGGGAAGCGATCACTAAAGAGAATATTCCCGTAAAAATTGATGACGCTCTGCAAAACATTACCATAGAAATAATTCCACTACGAAATACTATTGAGCCCTCTTACCTTATCTTATTTCATGAACAACGCTTAACGGTTGAAGATAAATCACAAAAATCGATTACGGATTCTATAAATGATGAGAAAGACCTGCGTATTCATCAGCTGGAACAGGAGCTTGTGGAAGTTCGTGAAGATATGAAAGAAGTAACCGCAGAGCAGGAATTGGCCAATGAAGAACTACAAAGTGCTAACGAGGAGTTGCAGAGCAGCAGTGAAGAGTTACAGAGTTTAAATGAAGAGATGGAAACCAGTAAAGAGGAGCTGCAAAGCACCAACGAAGAGCTGATTGTAATGAATCGCGAAATGGCGAGTTTAAATGAACAGCTGTCCGCCGAACGTAATTATTCGGAAGCTATTGTGGCGAACATTCGTGAGCCGTTGCTGGTACTTGATAGAAATTTACGGGTACAATCGGCAAATAAAAGCTTTTATAATGTTTTTAAGTTTAGTGAAAAAGAAACCAGAAACACGTTAATTTATGAGCTGGGAAACCACGCTTGGGATATTCCTAAACTACGAAAACTGCTGGAACGTATTATCCCAAAAAAATCCGTGATCGATGATTATCAAATCAATCACACATTTGATCGGTTGGGTGAAATGATTATGCTGATAAATGCCCGAAAAGTGGTTACTGAGCATAAATCAGAAAGTTTAATACTGTTGTCAATTGAAGACATCACCGAAAAAGTACGGGAAAAAAGAAAACGGGAGGAAATACAAGCTTTGCATACCAAAGAGCTGGAAGAAAAAGTACAAGAGCGTACGCGTGAATTGAACATTGCCAATGAAGAGCTTTTGGAACGAAATGAAGACCTGGTTAAAATGAATAAAGAGCTGGAGGCATTTGCGTATGTATCCAGCCATGATTTGCAGGAACCGTTACGGAAAATACAAACCTTTGCAAGCAGAATTCTCGAAAAGGAGGTGGAAAATTTATCCGAAAAAGGGAAACAATACTTCGGCATGATGGAGGAATCGGCGAATCGAATGCAGGGGTTAATACAAGATTTATTAAACTTCTCCCGCCTTTCCACAACAGAGAGAACATTCGAGAAAGTGAATCTACAAATTATTGTTGATCAGGTAAAAGACAGCCTGAAAGAAGCCATTGACGAAAAAAATGCGACCATCGAAGTTAGAAAAGTTTGTGAGGCGAATATAATTGCGTTTCAATTGCATCAACTATTGCATAACCTGATTCATAATTCCCTTAAATTTGCGCACCCCGACAGGCCACCAAAAATTGTGATAAAATGTGAAATTAAGAAAGGGAATAAGTTAGATTCCGAAAATCTATTACCCCAAAAGGAGTACTGCCATATTTCAATTTCCGACAACGGCATTGGATTTGAAGAGGAGTTTAATGAGAAAATTTTTGAGGTATTTCAAAAGCTTCACGCCAAAGAGGAATATCCGGGTACGGGTATTGGGCTGGCAACCGTTAAGAAAATCGTGGATAACCACCATGGCATTATTATTGCTAAGAGTGAACTAAACAAAGGAACCACATTTGAGATTTATATTCCTGCTCATAATTAAGGTGGGTGGCCGATGGGCGTTGGTAACAGTAGAACTGAATTTTTCAACGTTCTTCAGGTACCTCAACACACCCCTCAATTCGCTAGCGCGTTCAAAAAATGAGCCCTCTCAAGTTGAGCGATTTTTACGAAATCCCGACCATTCGGGGAGGAGAGGGTTAATCCATCTTCTAAAATAATTTGAGCTAAACGATAATGTTAATTCAAATTGGACAAACATTAATAGGGGAATGAGTAAATCCCCTCTAGAGAGGGGACACAGGGGTGTGTCCGATGAGCTAAGTTGGGACTTTTAAATCCTTATTCTTTTCTTAATTCAATTTCAATAACTTTAATCAAACTCTCATCTCTAACTCATTAGTCAACAAAGTACCATGGTAAAATTACCGCTTAGAATACTACTTACCGATGATGATAAAGGAGACAGGATGCTCTTTAAAGAGATCATCAATGATATGAATGAAAAGACCCATGTTACTACACTGAGTAACGGGGTTGAGCTTATGGACTATCTCAACAGTAACAGCAAAGCGCTGCCCGATCTTCTTTTCCTGGATTTAAATATGCCCCAAAAAAGTGGGATGGATTGCTTAAAAGAGATTCGGAGAAACGGGAAATACGATGATATGGCTATTGCCATCTATTCTACCTCGAATTTCGATAAAGATGTCGACCAAACCTTTGATGAAGGGGCTAATATCTATATAACCAAACCCAGCGATTTCGAAGAGCTGAAAAAAGTATTGACCAAAGCAGTATCTTTTACCCTGCAGGAAAAAGATACCGGTTTTAATAAAGAAAATTTTGTGCTAAAAATTTAGTGTATAAATTAGTATATATAATATA
>JBGTFX010000442.1:0-21680 GCA_041747055.1 Balneolaceae bacterium | reverse complement strand
TAGAACATTATTTTTTATGTAATCACTACTACCCATTTTGATGTCTTTTACCAGTGATGATAATTGAATGGTTGGGTGAATATGAGTTATGATATGAAGATGATCCTCAACTCCATTAATACGGTATAAATGACATTTTTTGTTCTTTAAAATTCCGTATTTGAATAGTTCTTCCCGATTATCTTTGATGAGGACTGGTTTTCTATTCTTTGTGCTATAAACAATCTGATATAGTAGTTGTGTATATGTACCCACGTTTTTTTATTCTTGTTGGTGTTATTTTTATGAACAAATATGTTATTCTGAATGAATTTCATTATTCAACCCCATTCGGGGTTGTTGGGTATTATCATCCATTAACCCCGAGCTGTCGCACGGGGCTATTCATATTCAACCCCTCTGGGGTTGTCTTGCATGACATTTTTACCAGCGTAACTCTGTAAAAACCTTGATGCATAATTTGATAGGCAAATAAACCCCAATCCCGAATAGAGTTGATTTCCAAACTACTAATGTGAATGTTAGTTCAAATTTGGATGAATGTAAATGGGATTGATTTTGTATAGCTTATAATCAAAATTAAATAGATATATGAATATAGGAATTGTTTGTTACCCAACGTTTGGCGGAAGTGGCGTAGTGGCCACTGAATTGGCAAAGGGGCTTGCCGATAAAGGCCATGACCTGCATATTTTAAGCTATTCCCGACCGGCTCGGCTTGATACTTTTCGCACCGATATAACTTTTCATGAAGTTGATTTAAGCAGCTATCCGCTTTTTGAGTATCCGCCGTATGATTTAGCTCTTGCCAATGTAATGGTGAACCTCATCAAACACTCCAAGCTGGATGTTTTGCATGTTCACTATGCAATACCCCACGCCACAAGTGCCTACCTGGCGAAGCAAATTTTGGGAGATGAAGCTAAACATGTGCCTATTATCACAACTCTTCATGGAACGGATATTACACTTATTGGAAGTGATCCAAGTTATAAGGATGTGGTTGATTTTTCGATCAATCAAAGTGATGGAGTTACGGCCGTTTCGGAATACCTGAGACAGGAAACTTACAACAAGTTTGATATAAAAAAAGACATTCGGGTGATCCCCAACTTTATCGATCTGGATAGATTTCAGAAATCGAATAAAACTCATTTTAAGAAGGCAATTTGTCCGAATGATGAGAAAGTGATTACGCATGTGTCCAATTTCCGCGAAGTAAAAAGAGTGCCGGATGTGATTTCTGCATTTGATCAGATATTGAAAAACGGAGTTGATGCCAAACTGTTAATGGTAGGTGATGGACCCGATCGCCAAAAAGCTGAAAACAAATGCCGTGAACTGGGAATTTGTGATAAAGTACGTTTTTTAGGAAAGCAGGAAAGAGTTGAGGAAGTTCTTTCAATTTCTGATCTGTTTTTAATTCCATCAGGCAGCGAAACGTTTGGCCTTGCAGCACTGGAAGCGATGAGCTGTGGTGTACCGGTAGTGAGTTCCAATATAGGCGGACTCCCCGAAGTGAATACCCACGGCGAAACAGGATATATGTGCGAATTGGGAGATGTAGAATGCATGGGCCGCTGTTCAACTGAAATTCTTAAGGACGAAAAGCTTCACGCCAGGATGTCGAAAGCTACCCGTGCAAGAGCCGAGGAGTTTGAGATGGAGTTGGTAGTGAAAGTGTATGAAGATTATTACGAAGAGATTAAATCCGGCCTGTAGATTTCTGCTATGAGAAAATGGGTTCCCACTATTCTGTTCTTATTTTTGCTGATGACGATTTCCTGCGGAGAAGAAACTGCTAAAACAGAATACGCTTCAGCAGGTGAACTTGATCAAATAATTGAAGAAGGTCTGGAACATTCACTTTTTACCGGAGCTGTTCTTTTGGTTGGAAATTCAGAGGGAATATTTTATCAACGCGCAATTGGATACGCGGAGCAGTTAGATTTTGACGGGAATGAAATAGAGTCTCCAATTGTGATGACAACCAATCATCTGTTTGATTTAGCCTCCCTAACCAAAGTATTGGCCACAACTCTCGGGGTGATGATTCTCCACGATCGGGATCAGATCAACGTAAATGATCCTGTTCACGAATATCTTCCCGAATTTGATACGCCTGAAAAACGATCGATTACAATTGCTCATTTGCTCAGCCATACGTCCGGATTGGTGCAGTGGTTTCCCGGTTATTATGTGGCAAACTCACCTGATCAGAGACTTCAGTTTACTGTGAATGAACCCCTTTTAGAAACTCCGGGCGAAAACAGACGATACAGCGACTTTGGTTTTATGGTTTTGGGAGATGTGATTGAACGGGTTTCGGGTCAGGCAATGGATCAGTTTTTAGCTGAAAATATTTATCAGCCAATGGGATTGAAATCAACGGTATTTAATCCTGATACGACTCAATTTTCATTAGTGGCCACATCACACGGAAATCCTTTTGAAAAACAAATGGTTTATGATGATAACTTTGGATACAGGGTTGATGTAGACCCGGAATTGTGGGATGGTTGGAGGGAGTATACATTAATAGGGGAGGTGAACGATGGAAATGCATTCTATACTCAACAAGGAGTTGCGGGTCATGCCGGATTGTTTTCTACCGCCGGAGAGGTTTATGAATTACTGCGCCTGATGGTAAACAATGGCAGGTTTAAGAGTGAAGAATTATTCAGAACGGAAACTATTGACCTTTTTACAAGGATTGATCAATACGGCCATGGTTTAGGTTGGATGATGAGCGAAGCATCACTTAATGCGAATGGTCTGCCGGAAGGAAGTTTTGGACACACGGGATTTACCGGCACAAATGTAATCGTCAGTCCGGAAACGGATCAAATATTAATATTTTTAACAAATCGACAGCATGGTGGCGTTGATGAAAGTGGCCAATACCCGAGCTTGAGAGAAATCAGGGAAAAACTGTCAGCAGTAGTATTTGGTGAGTGATATGAACTAAGGGGGCTTATAGACGTTAAGCAAGCAATAATTTTTTCTTGAAATGTACGTTTTAATACAAATCAAGAAAGACAATGTTATGAAAAAGCTTATTACACTTACCCTGTTATTTTTCGTTGTTTTTGCGTGCGATTCATCTACAAGTATTGAAGAGGAACGAGATGAAATGAACGAATTTTTTGAAAATGCTGAATCTGTTGAATTTGAAACAGTTGCCCAAACGGTAGATCAGGAAACAAGTGGAAGTACAGAATTTGAGGAGAACCAAGAACTGGTTATTAAAACTGAACAAGAATTTAGAGAGTTGTGGGTTGATCTGCACGAACAACAGTCACCGGTTCCTGATGTACCTGAAATTAATTTCGATAATGAAATGGTGATTGCTGTTCTTATGGGTGTGCAAAATACAGGTGGATACTTTACAACTATAGAAGAAGTAGGTGTTTTTGAAGGTGTTACAGGAATTAAGGTATTAGAGACATTTCCCGGAGAAGGATGTTTTACAGCTCAGGTACTTACGATGCCTTACCATATTGTCAGGGTTTCAAATGAGTTGCCTGATGAGTATGAATTTTTCGTAGAGAGAGCACAAATTGCTTGTCCTGATGATGAGGAGTAACTATGAGGAGTTACTACTCCATTATCTTCTCAACAATTTGGTCACCAATGGATAACCCCGCAGTAGCCGCGGGGCTTGGTGCGTTTAAAACATGAAGTGCATTAGAGCTCTTTTCAAAGTAAAAATCGTCCAAAATTTCTCCATTATTTTGTAATGCCATAGCCCGAACTCCTGAAGGACACTTTTTTAAATCTTCTTTATTAATGGAGGGAATTAATTTTTGAAGCTCTTTTAAAAAAGCTTCTTTAGATAGCGACCTGTACATCTCTTTTAATCCCATTTTCCAATGCTCACCGGCCATTCGCCAAAATCCGGGAAAGTCTGTTGTTTCAATGGTATCCTTTAAATTGAAGGATAATTTTGAATATCCTTCTCGCTTGAATGCAAAAACTGCGTTGGGGCCGCACTCTACTCCGCCTTTTGCCATTCGGGTAAAATGTACACCAAGAAATGGAAACTTCGGGTTTGGCAGAGGATAGATTAACCCGTTGACTTTCGATTCTGTTTCGTCTGACAACTTAAAATACTCGCCCCTGAACGGTACAATTTTTACAGGTGATGAAATTCCGGCTGATTTAGCTATCCGATCACTAAACAGTCCCGCGCAGTTAATTACAAAGTTTGTTCTAAAGTGATCTGTTTCTGTTTGAACAGATGTTGTGCCGTTTGTTTGAACAATACTCTGCACCTCTTGTCTAAATAGAACCGAATGCCCTTTTTCTTTTAAAAGCTGCTCTAACATTTGGCATACACCTTTGAAATCTACAATTCCGGCACAGGGTACATGGATGGCTTGTATGCCATTTACATATGGTTCAATATCTTTCAGCTTCTCTTTACCGATCATCTCAATATTTTCAATCTTGTTTTGAAGCCCCCGGCGATAGATTTGATTCAGCTTTTCAATTTCCCCTTTATGTGTAGCAACAATAACTTTACCACAGATACTATGATTAATCCCATATTCCTTACAAAAATGAACCAGTTGATGCCGCCCATCAATACAATTTTTCGCTTTGTAGCTGCCGGGGGTATAATAAATACCTGAATGGATCACCCCTGAATTTCTACCGGTTTGATGTTCCGCTACTCGATCTTCTTTTTCAAGAACGGCAATGGACGCATTTGGGTTTGAAAGGGAAAGTTTATAAGCAGTTGAAAGTCCTACAATGCCAGCGCCTATAATAATGTAATTGTATATCATGAATGGAAGGTTGAGCAATAATTCCGGCAAAAGATAATAAATCTATCACATAAGAGGGTAGGTTTCAATTAAAGAAGGTTTACTACTGGTTCAGGAAGTCAAAAAATGACATTGATAAAAGAAAACCCTTATCTTTAAGCTTAAACAAAATAATTTAGCTATGTATAAAAAAATCGCAGTTTTAGTTCTCATATTAGGGATGGCAGTAGCCGGATGTTCAAGCGGTGATGATGAAACCTCAGATAGTACAGACTTAAGTTCTCAGGCTGATATTGTTGAAAATGCAGTTTTTACTGATTTGGATGGGAATGATGTATCCATTAAAGATTTTGCCGGTAAAATAGTTCTTATCGACTTTTGGGAATCATGGTGTGGTCCTTGTCTTCAAGTATTTCCGGCTATGGATGATCTCAGAGAGGAATTCCCGAACGATTTTGAAATGCTTGCAGTAACCGTGGGACTTACCGAAGGCCCCAATGACGCCCGCGCATTTGCCGAGGAGTATGGATACGATTTCAATTGGTTATATGATCAATATGGCGTGTTTGATAAGTTAGGAGGGCAGGGAATTCCTTTCAAAGTATATGTAGATCCCGATGGTAAATTGATAGAAATAGAGATGGGTTCTCGAGGGAGGCACGGTGATTATAATTCCGCCAAATCAAAAATTCAGAAATTTTTCTAAAATGAACCTATCCGGCTCATTCAGTGTTAATTTTTTAGCAATTAATAAAACTAAGTACGTTTAATAATGGAAAAACAAGTAGAAAAACTACCCTATAAAGTAAAAGACATTACGCTAGCGCGTTATGGCCGTCAGGAGATTCACATTGCCGAATCCGAAATGCCCGGATTAATGGCCACTCGCGAAGAATTTGGAGCGGAAAAACCACTGAAGGGAGCACGAATTGCCGGTTGCCTTCATATGACGATTCAAACAGCTGTTTTAATTGAAACATTGGTTGAACTTGGCGCAGAAGTGCAATGGTCATCATGTAATATTTATTCAACGCAAGATCACGCAGCAGCTGCAATCGCAGAAAGTGGTGTTCCGGTTTATGCATGGAAAGGAATGACTGAAGAAGAATATGAGTGGTGTATCGAGCAAACGATCTTCTTTGAGGATGGAAAGCCATTAAATCTAATTCTTGATGATGGAGGCGATCTAACCAACATGGTTTTGGATAACTATCCGGAATTAGCAAAAGACATTGCAGGAATTTCTGAGGAAACCACAACCGGAGTTCTTCGCCTGTACGATCGAATGAAGGCTGGAACGTTACCTATTCCGGCAATTAATGTGAATGACTCTGTAACCAAGTCAAAATTCGATAATAAATATGGTTGCCGTGAATCTTGCGCTGATGCGATTCGTCGCGCAACCGATGTAATGATGGCCGGAAAAGTTGCTGTCGTTGCAGGTTATGGAGATGTAGGAAAAGGTTCTGCCGCTTCATTGCGAGGAGCCGGCGCTCGAGTGATTGTTACTGAAATCGATCCTATTTGTGCCCTTCAGGCTGCAATGGATGGATATGAAGTGAAGAAAATGCGTGATGCTGTTCAGGAAGCAGATATCGTTGTTACAGCAACAGGAAACAAGGATATCCTTACAGCCGAACATTTCGGGTTGATGAAGGACAAAGCCATTGTTGGAAATATTGGCCACTTTGATAACGAAATTGACGTGAAATGGTTAAAAGCCAACACGGAAGAAGAGAACATCAAAGCCCAGGTTGATATGTTCAGATTTGATGATGGAAGAGAAATTATTCTTCTTTCACAAGGGCGATTGATGAACCTTGGAAATGCAACCGGACATCCGAGCTTTGTGATGAGTAACAGCTTTACAAACCAAACGCTTGCTCAAATGGCACTTTGGAATGAGGAGTTTGAAGTGGGTGTACACGTACTTCCTAAACACCTTGATGAAAAAGTTGCTCGTCTTCACCTGCAAAAAATTGGTGTGGAACTGGAAGAGCTCACAAAAGAGCAGTCAGAATACATTGGCGTACCCAAAACCGGGCCATACAAGCCTGAGCAGTATCGGTACTAATACGATTGACTTATTATGATTTAATGAACAAAAGCCACCTTGGGAAACTGAGGTGGCTTTTATTTTAATGAAAAGGGTTTTTAAAAACTCTGTTCGATAAAAAAGTCTCCCCTAATAAAGGGAGATTTAGAGGGGTGTCCATCGAATTTATCCACACTCTGATAAACATCCCCCTGAATCTCGCTAACGCGTTCAAAAAATGAGCCCTTTGCTAAGGGGGGCTTTCAAATCCTTACCTTTAAATTAGCGCGAAAAAAAACCACCCTCATCCCATGAAGGTGGCTTGTATTCATTGGAGAAAGAATATTAGTTACGTATAAACTGCACGTTCAAGTTTAATTTCACTTCATCAGAAACAACTACGCTTCCGGCTTCTGTTACTGCACTCCAGGTTAGGCCAAATTCTTTTCGGTTAATTTTTCCTGTCACGTCAAAACCGGCTTTTGTATTTCCGTAAGGATCTTCAACGGTTCCGCCATACTCGGCATCAAGCTCAACGGTTTTTGTGTTTCCGCGAATCGTTAAATCACCAATTAACTTATATTCTCCATCACCAACCTTCTTGAAAGATGTGGACTCAAAGGTAAGTTTTGGATGCTCGGCCGCACTGAAAAAATCATCAGACTTCAGGTGATTGTCGCGATCTTCATTGCCGGTGTTAATACTGTTGATGTCTGCTTCAAAAGTGATTTTCGCATCTTCGAAATCTTCATTATCAGATTCAATGCCTGCATCAAAAGATGTGAAATTTCCTGTTACGGTTGAAATGACCAAATGCTTCACTTTAAATGATATTTCAGAGTGAGTTGGGTCTAAAGTCCATTTTGTCAGGGTTTCTGTACTCATAGTGCTAAAATTTAGTTTTAATATTAATTACTTTAATGTTAAACTAAATTAAGCAAAAGTTTAATGTTATACAATACTCTGTGAAGAAAAGTGAAACCAAAAAATCGATTTACATTTTTTAGCTTTAAAGCTGATTTTGATATGGTATTTTCTTTGATTGATACAGTCTGTTCAGCGCAGGCCGATAAATAGAATTTTGCTCAAGAATAGAAGATGTTAACCATCAACCAATACGTAATACATATGAACAACAGGTACAGTAAGTGTAAAAAGGTTCTGCACAATAACTATAAATATGGGACATTTCTGTTAATGATGTTCCTGACTCTGCCTATGGTTACTTACGGGCAAACTGGTCAAACGGTGGGTATACAAAGTAATTCACCTTCGGTGCATGCATTCACAAACGCCACAATCGTAACGGCTCCCGGTGAAGTAATTGAAAACGGAACCCTGGTAATTCGCAATGGAGTTATTCAAAATGTAGGTTCCAATATTACTATTCCCCAGGATGCACGTGTGTGGGACCTTGAAGGAAAAACAATCTATCCGGGATTTATTGACGCTCATGCCAGAGTGGGTATGCAAAAACCACGCGAAGAATTGAATCGTGGAGATGTTTCCTGGAATCCACAAATTCGCTCGCAACTAAGAGCGGATAGCGAATACAAATCTGAAGAAGACGGACGCGACAAGCTCCGCGCGCAGGGATTCGGAGCAGCAATGGCTGTACCTACACTTGGAATTTTTAGAGGAGAAACGGCTGTAATGAGTTTAAGTGATGGCTCTGTTTCTGATCGCGTCATTCGACCCGGAGTTGCTCAATCCGTTTCACTACAGCGAAGCAACGAATTTGGGTGGAGCTATCCTACATCAGACATTGGTACCATAGCACTTATTCGCCAAACATTATATGATGCCGACTGGTACGAACGAGCTCAGGCAGCTTATCAATCAAACCCGCAAGGATTACAGCGGCCTGAATCAAATTCTGCATTGAAAGCACTTGAAAGAGCTGTGAAGGGAAACCAACCACTTTTATTTGAAGCATCAAGTGATGAAGAGGTTCTGAGAAGCCTGCGATTTACAGAAGAGTTTAACGTTCAGCCTTGGCTTCGCGGAAGCGGTTATGAATATAGAGTTCTTGATGTATTAGCTTCTACTCAAACACCTCTGATTCTGCCTCTTGCTCTTCCTGAAAAACCGAAAATCGATAATCCGGAAGATGCGATGAACGAGGATTTATCGACTCTTAGGCACTGGTACCTGGCGCCTGAAAACGCTGCACAAGTCGCAGCTGCCGGTATAAGCTTTTCTTTCACTACAGATGGGATGAAAGATTTAAAACATGTTCTTCCAAATCTTCGAAAAGCTGTTCATGCAGGACTTGATACCCAAACTGCACTTGCGGCATTGACAACGAATCCCGCAAATCTGTTGGGAATCAGCCAAACACACGGCTCTATACAGCGAGGGAAAAAAGCAAATATCATAATTTCAAATGGTGATCTGTTCGATCCAGAATCAAGAATTCTTGATGTTTGGGTTGAAGGAGAACGACACAGAGTTAATCCGGAGCCGGCCGTAGATATTCGTGGAACCTGGTCGTTACAAACAACAGACGGAAGTCTTGATGGAGATCTGAAAATTGAAGGGACCGCTGATAAGCTTTCCGGCACAATGACCATAGGTGAAGATGAGATTAAATTAAGTTCCGTTTCTCTTCGTGAGCAGTCAAGACGATTCCGCGCAAATCTCCCCGGTGAAGATCTGGGAATTGATGGAACCATTCGTCTGACGGCATCCATGTCCGGTAATGAACTAAATGGCTGGGCCGAAATTCCCGGTAGTGAACGAGCTGAATGGACAGCAGAACGAACTTCTTCAATGGTTGATGAAGAAAAGAAGGAATCTGCGGAATTGGCTGCACGTGATTTACAGCTAACTAACCTGCGTCCAAATATGGAGTATGGACGTGAGTCTGAACCCAATCAGCCACGGTTTGTGTTAGTGCAAAATGCTACCATCTGGACAATGGGTCCGGAAGGAATTTTGGAGAATGCTGACCTATTGGTTGAAAATGGAAAAGTGACAAATGTAGGAAGGAATTTGTCTGTACCATCCGGCGCTCAGGTAATTAATGCACAGGGAAAACATGTAACTCCCGGCCTGATTGACGCTCACATTCACTCAGGTTCTGATGGAGTAAATGAGATTGGCGGCGCAATTGTACCGGAAGTTCGTTTGGGTGATGTGCTAAACATCAACAATATTTGGATGTACCGACAGCTTGCAGGTGGTTTAACGACTGCTCACGTAATGCACGGATCAGCCAATCCTATTGGTGGACAAAATCAGCATATTAAATTACGCTGGGGTGCTCTTTCTGATGGGTTGAAGTTTGATGGTGCTCCGCGAACGGTAAAATTTGCACTCGGTGAAAACCCAAAACGTGTGGGAACCGACCGATATCCTGAAACGCGAATGGGTACCAGCGAAATTATTGCAGACCGTTTCCGAAATGCCCGTGATTATGAGGCACGTTGGAATGAGTGGGAGCAAACCGGAGAAGGAATTCCTCCACGGCGTGATTTACGTCTTGATGCCCTTGTGGATATTTTAAATGAGGATATTTTAGTACAATCACACAGTTATCGTCAGGATGAAATTCTAATGCTGACTCGATTGGCTGAGGAATTTGATTTTTCAGTAAAGGCATTTCACCATGCTGTTGAAGCGTATAAAGTTGCTCCTGAACTGGCTGAAAGTGGAGTCGGTGCTGTTGTTTGGTCTGATTGGTCTTCCTTTAAAATTGAGGCTTATGACGGTACGCTTTACAATGCACGATTATTAAACGAAGCAGGGGTTTTAACATCCCTTCATTCCGATAATAGTCAAATTGCATCCCGTATGAACTGGGAAGCCGCGAAGATGGTAAGAGCAGGAGTAGATCCTGTAGATGCATTGGCAATGGTTACAATCAATACCGCAAAAGTATTGGGAATTGATTCGAGCGTTGGGTCGCTTGAAAATGGTAAAGATGCTGACTTCGTGATTTGGAACGGCGATCCGCTATCAACCCTCACAAAGCCGGAACAAACCTGGATTGATGGCAGAAAATATTTCGATCTGGATGAAGATGCAGAAAAACGAAGAGAAATTGACAGGGAAAGATCTCAACTCATTCAATTCATTCTGGAGGCAAAATAATGAGATATCCATTGAACCAATTCTCAAATAGAGATTTAGATATGAACTTTAAATTAAATCAGATGAATAAAATCAAACCAAATTTGACAGGTTGGACATCCATCATAGCAGTTGTGCTGCTATTTTGTTTTACAACGGCACCTGATGTTAACGCTCAAATACCGGCATCACCGCAGAATGGTGCCATTGCTTTAGTTGGAGGAACCATTTATACAGTATCTGACGGAGTGATTGAAAACGGAACCATTGTATTTGAGGACGGAGTGATCACTGCAATAGGCACAAACGTCTCCATTCCAATCGGAGCAGAACAAGTAGATGTGACCGGTAAAGAAATTTATCCGGGGCTCATTGACGCATACAGCCAAATGGGACTTTACGAGATTGGGGCCGTTGGCATGTCTGTTGACCTTAACGAACAGGGCATATTCAATCCAAACATAAAACCTGAAGTTGCTTTCAATACTGAAAGTCGCCATATAGGAACTGCGCGTACCGCAGGTGTTTTGGTTGCTGTATCATCACCTTCAGGTGGTGTTATATCCGGCCAGTCTTCAGCGATGATGCTCGACGGATGGAGCTGGGAAAATATGCTGATAAAATCAGGTACAGGGCTTCTAATCAACTGGCCAAATATACGGGATGAGGATGATTATGAAGAATCACTTCAGCGTATTCGTGATGAGTTTGATAAAGCCAGGGCATATAAAAATGCACGGGAAGCTGTACAAAGTGGAAACGCCAATCGGATTGATCTCGATTCAAAATTAGAATCTATGATTCCTGTGTTTGATGGTGAGCGTCCTGTAGTTGTAAATGCAAATGAATTACGACAGATTCAGGATGCGATTACCTGGGCCGAAGAGGAAGATCTGAAGCTGGTCATTCTTGGCGGACGAGATTCACACTATGTGGCGGGACATCTGAAGCGTAAAAATATCCCCGTAATTGTGACTCAGGTTTTAACAGCTCCGAATCGGGATTGGGAAGCTTATGATTCTCGATATAGCCTGCCCGCTAAGCTGCACGCAGCCGGCGTTACATTTGCAATTTCCGGTGGAGGAAGTGCACCCTATGCATACCGATTGCCATGGGAAGTGGGAGCCGCAGCGGCATATGGCCTGGATGTTGAAGAAGCATTAAGATCCGTAACCATTTCACCGGCTCAGATATTAGGATTTGATGATCGCGTAGGTTCACTTGAAGTAGGGAAAGATGCTACACTTCTGATTACAACCGGGAGTCCCATGGAGTACAGCTCTCAGATTGAGCAGGCTTACATCGAAGGCCGAAAGATTGATATGATGGACGCTCATCGTCAGCTGTATGAGAAATATCGACAAAAAGTAGATCAGCGAAGCGCTGCTGCCAATTAATATTTACTGTTAAACTGCTTTTCAGACCTGACAGGTCTTTTTATTTAGGGCTTTAGACACGCGAAGTCTCAAAAGACTTCGCGTGTCTTCTTTAACCAACGTTATTACGGACTCCGAGCACTACTGAAAAATTTCTGCAGGTCTATTTAATTCAGATCTGCTGAATTCAAAGCCTCTTCAAATTCTTCTGTGGTGAAGACATGACTGGTGATCAATCTCAAATTCATCAGGGCAGCCTGAAAGGTATCCATACCTGGTAATTTTGCACTGCCACTGGCATCGGCAATCACAGCGACCTCAAAACCATCTTCCAGCAATTGTCTGGTATGAGATTCCAGGCAAAGGTTTGTGGACATTCCTGCCATGAGTACTTTTTGTATTTTATGCTTTCTCAACTGCAAGCTTAAATCCGTGGTCTGAGGGCCATATATTTTATGCGGGTTACAAATGATGATATTATCCTGAGCCAAATGTTCCTTGAATTCCTCCAGGAAATCTGCTCCTGAACCCTCAAATCCTTCCATGTCAAGCCTCCCTTTTCTTGCATACATCTCTTTGGAATGCATAAACATTTCGAGGCTGCCGTTGAATTCCCACCCGTTATCAGTAGGGAAAAAATAATGGGGGGAAATAAAGACCTTAATTCCCTTTTCTCTGGCCGATCTAAAAACAGTGTTTAAATTGGCTATGGTATTGTTTTCTTTTACACTTGCCTTAACAACCGGCCAGGCCACGCCGTCATCTCTTAAAAAATCATTCTGAGGATCTGTAATTACTATTGCTGTATGTTGATCGATCTCAAATCCCGGATCCGGAATTCCTGCTTCTTTTGCTGCATTGATAACTTCCCATTCTGTACTTTTCATGGCTCTCTCTTTCTCTTTAAATTAATCTTGATTTATTACTGTATAAGTTAAGAAAATTAAGCGACAATTAAGGTTGTATTTTGTCATTTTTGAGTCTTAAAGCCATTTTTTATCTCTCAATTTTCAAAACCCCATCAATCCAGTTTTTAATATCCATCATCACTTCATCCCGATTGATTTCATTCAATAACTCATGACGGGCACCATCATACAGTTTTACGGTCAAATCAGAAACACCCTCTTTTTTGAAAATTTGTTCAAGGTTATTTATTCCTTTTCCCATGTCAGAAACAGGATCTTGATTTCCTGAGATAACTAAGATAGGGATGGAAAGTTTATGATCTGCGAATGGAATATGTTTGTGAAGGATTTTCAATCCATTAAAAAATTGATTATAAAATGAGACCGAGGGAGTGAATCCGCAGTAAGGATCATCAATATACGCATCCACTTCATTTTGATCACGGGAGAGCCAGTCAACTGCCGTACGGTTTGGTTTGAACGGTGCGTTAAACGCTCCGAATGCCAGATTATGTATAACAGAACTTTTATAGTCAGCTCCCTTAACCGTAGATATGAATGAAGATAAAACAGCACCAAGAGGTAGCAATTTTGAAGGTTTACCACTGCTGCCGGAGTAGATAATTCCTGCTGGCTGATCATCAAAAAGCTGCATGTAGCGCTGTGTTAAAAAAGAACCCATACTGTGCGCAAAGAGAATTTTGGGTTGATTTGGATATTCTTGTTTTACCCGGACTGTGAAATCGAGGATGTTTTTGACCATTATGTGAAATCCATCTTCTTCAGGTATATATCCAAGTCTGTCAGGATCGGTTTCTCCGTGGCCCCGGTGATCGTATGCAATCACACCATAACCAAAACCGGTAAGAAATTCCGCGAATCGTTCATACCGTTTTGAGTGCTCTGCCAATCCATGAATAATCTGTATAATTGCGATTGGCCTATCACCCGGCATCCATTTTCGGGCAAAAAACCGATTACCGGATGGATCAGTAAAAGTGAATGAGGTGGTTTCCATAGGATGATGATTGTTGAAATGTTACAGTTGATCTAAAAGTGTAAAGCACTTTAAAACATATGTAATAAATACCTATTTCTTAATTTTATAAATTTATAAAAAGAGAAATAATTGCAAGAATCAGGAGAGGTGAATATGAATTATCTAAAATTCGTTTTAATTGGTTTCTTTATTATAGGTTCAGTGGCTTTAATACAATGTGAGGGAGAACCTCCGGGGACAGAAAGAACGGAACAAACTCAAAATGATGAGGATGATGAATTTAGACGTCATGATGAAGGCAGGGGGGATGATGCCGCACCGGGTATTGCTGAAGGTCATGAAGTAGAAATAGTAGACGACCGTGAAGAGATGATAGAGAACATGCAGGAACTTTTGAGTGATTTAGTTAATGAACTTGAGGAGAGAGCTGAAGAGGGTGACATGGAAACTTACGAGCAGGTACAAAATGATCAGGTTGAGCTTGCACAAGCTATTAATGAAGCTGAAGGAACCGATGATGCAACCTGGGAGGAGATTAAAGAAGATATACAGGAAACCTATGCGAGTATTGCAACGGATTATAATGAAAGAATTCGGCCGGAAGGAGCTTACGGCGGGAGAGAGTTTTAATAACAATAATCTTTAATCGAAAAAGAATTTTTGGGCATAAAAAAACCCCGTTTTGAAAAAATCAAACCGGGGTTTACATGTTAGAAGCTTTTTAGTCTTCTTTATGGAAGTGGATAATTTGGATTTTGCACCAGATTTTCAGAAGCTAAAAGTTCATCCCTTGGGATTGGCATAATTTTGCGGAAATCCTCTCTTCCCAAAACATCTCCTACTCTGTCATACCGAACGAGATCATAGAATCGATGCCCTTCGTAGTTTAGTTCAATGCGACGCTCCTGTAAAAGGGCATCTACATATTCTTCTTCCGTAACTAAAGGACCTATATCTCCAAGTCCTGCACGGTTTCGAATTACGTTAAGATCATCAGTACCTAATGCCGGGGTTGGTACAGCTTCCCGGTAAACAGCTGCTTCCGATCTTATGAAATACATCTCAGCAAGTCGTAAGATCTTTGCGTTGTTTGCATTATTGGGATTATTCCATTTTACAGGACGATTACTGCCTCTAACGAATTCGAGATAATTTCTTCTGTCATCACCATCTTCAAAAGCTTCTGTGAGGGAAGGATCTACATTATACTCATCACGCTGATAGGCAAATGTGAAGTAAGAACTTTGATCCTGATCACTAAAAACAAGATCGAAAAGAGATTCAGATGAAGTATCTGTGGTTAGATATACATTATCAAGATCATCTTCCAGTGTAGCGGGGCCTGAGTTGATAACTTCGTCAGCATCATCATAAGCAGCTGCATAATTCTGCCTGTAGAGATTAACACGCGCACGCAGTGCAAGTGTTGACCAATAGCTCATGCGGGTATTATCCACATAACCTGGCCCCATTAGCTGGAGGGCTGTATTAAGATCTTCAACGATTTGATTGTAGGTGTCTGACACAGAACTTCTGGGCAGGTTCGGAATAAGGTTGAAGTCGTTATTCTCGATTGGCTCAAGCAACAATGGCATTCCAAAGTTAGAATTTGTGTTGTAATGTTCGCCAAAAACCCTTAGCAGATCGAAGTACGCCATAGCCCTGATAGCATGGGCCTCACCCAGCGTCCGGTCTTTGGTAGTAAATGCATCATCCTGAATACCGGGTACGGCATCAATAAGCTGATTAGCGATATTTATTACCCGGTAAATACTTACCCAAACATTTCCGACCCAAAAGTTACTGATAGGCACATTTCCTGAGTCTAATTCGAGCTGAGAGTCGAAAAATCCCTGATAGCGTGCGTTATCAGCAAGAAGGTCATTGTTCAGTGTATATTCAATCCCATAATAGGAGCCGATTTGCATTCTTGAATATGCACCTAATAGTACGGCTTGCGCAGAAGCTGCATCAACCAAAGCAGTTTGAGGGTCCAATGATGTTTGCGGCTCTGTATCCAACACGTCGCACGATGATATGGCGACGATTAGTGCTGTAAGCAAAAGTATGTTTATTAATTTTCTCATGGTTCCTGTTTTTTAAAATTCCAAGTTGATGCCGAAGGAGATTGTTCTCGACTGAGGCAGAGTGCCAAAGTCGTCACCTGCAAGAAGAGGATTTCTGGCATTCTGATTTACCTCAGGATCCAGCCCGGTATAGTTTGTAAACGTCAACAGGTTTTGCCCTTGCGTATAAATTCGAAGAGTTCTCATTCCCAATCGTTGTGTAAATTCAGGTGAGAAATTGTATCCCAGTGTCAGCGTTTTTAAACGAAGGTAGGAACCATCTTCCAGCCATCTTGTGGAGTATTCTCTCCAGTTTATATTTGTAAGAGAGGCTCTTGGAATATCTGTTTGATCACCGGGCTGCATCCATCTTTCATTTGCCAGTGAGTGGTTGTTTCCATCAGGAAGAGGAAATATACCGGGGATTCCAATCCGGCTCCATCCAAGGTTTTCGTAAGATGCACGGCTATGATTGAAAATGTCGTTACCATAAGTAAATTGGAACAAGACATTTAAATCAAATCCTTTATAGGTAAGTGAATTACTAAATCCGCCAAAGAAATCAGGCTGTGCATTCCCAACAATCCTTCTATCTCCGGAGTCGATTACACCGTCACCATTTTCATCGATCCAGCGAATATTTCCTGTTTGAGGATCCACACCTTCGTGATCAATCAGGTAAAATGTACCAATGGGATGACCCTCAGCTAATATGTGAGAATCGCTGAGAACCTGGTTATTTACTTCAAGCTCTTTCACTTCATTTTGGATGAAGGAGATGTTAAAACTAGATGTCCATGAAAAATTCGAGTTGGTTAAAACTACACCACGAACATCGAATTCAAATCCTTTGTTTTCCACTCTACCAATATTATCGGTCACACTTGAAAATCCTGAAGTACCGGGAATCAACCGGTTGAGCAGAAGATCTTCAGTGTTTTTGATGAAGTAATCAGCACTCATATTTATCCTATCACCAAACAAGCCAACATCAACACCGATATCCAACTGTTTTGTACTTTCCCAGGTTAGATTCGCATTACTTAGTTGCGTGGGGATAAGTGTGGGGGTTGCCCGATAGTCAGATACACCAAAAAGACCTCTTGAGGCAAAGTTTCCAATCCCCTCCTGGTTTCCGGTAATTCCATAGCTAATACGAGGCTTCAGCTCAGAAAATATAGTTTGATTTTGCATAAAGCTTTCATTGGTCATTCTCCACGCGAACGATCCTGACGGGAAAAATCCATATCTGAAGTTTTCACCAAAACGAGAAGATCCATCTGCCCGGCCTGTTACCGTAAACAGGTATCGATTATCATATACATAGTTACCTCTAAAATAATAGGAAGCAAGTCCCCAGCTGGTTCCTGATGTGGAAGCAGATGTAACCTGGGAAGCGACACTTAGTTTGATAAACTGATCACTCGGAAATCCCTGGGCATTAATAGATGAGAAATCACGGTTTGACTGCTGAAAAGACGTTCCTACCAAACCATTAACACTATGACGGTCGCCAAAGGTATTTGCATAGGAGAGGTAGTTTTCAATAAGCCAGGTAAAATCCTGAGTGGTACCAAAATTTCCAAAGCCGTTTCGGCGGGCATTTTGTGACTCACGCGAAATGATCGGCGTATATGCTTCATCTTCAAGGCTTGTGTAATCTATGTTCAGTGATGATCTGAATGAAAATTCATCGCTAATATTGGCAACACCAAAGATAGTACCAATACCACGAGTTGTATTCGTGAACCGCTGATACTCCTCAGCAATCAGCACGGGATTATCCAGCATCCACCAGCCAAAGTAGTTAAATGGATCTGCGTAGCTGCCGTCTTCTTCAAAAACAGGCATTAACGGATCACCTGCCAATGCGTTAATTACAACACCAAAAAGAGAGTTGTCATTAATAACACGATCCTGCAAGGTTCGGTTTAATGTAATATTCGTTCCAAAATCAAGCCAGTCGTTTACCTTCGTATCAAGGTTTAGCCGACCACTAATTCGTTCAAAGCCGGTTCCAAGCTGTGTCCCTTCCTGATCAAAGTAAGAAAGAGAAGAAAAGTAACGGGTATTTTCATTTCCGCCTGAGGCATTCAGTTCATAATTGGAAATGGGAGAGGTTCGGAATATTTCATCATACCAATTGGTATTCTGAAGGTTGGGGTCGGTTGGATCAAATCCCCAAATATCGGAAACATGAGTGCTAGAATAGTTGGTTCCCAAATCGCGGTTATCCTGAAGTGCGGCGTCGTTCATCAGTTCTAAAAATTCTCGTGATGAGTGCATATCCACTTTATTGGTTACCTGCTGAAAACCCGTGTAGGCACTAAATCCAATGCTTGATTGTCCGGCAACACCACGTTTCGTCGAAATCAAGACTACTCCATTGGCCCCTCTTGATCCATAAATAGCAGTAGCGGAAGCATCTTTCAGAATCTCAATAGACTCAATGTCATTTGGATTAAGATCAGCAAGTGAGTTTGTTGCCTGTCCACCTGAAAATAGTCCCGAGAGATCTTCTGAGATAATAGGAACACCATCAATTACATATAGTGGTTGACTGCTTCCTGAGATAGATGTTTGTCCACGAATATTCATTGTAATACCGGCACCGGGTGTCCCTGATGGGGTACTAACAAATACACCGGATGCCCGCCCTTGCAATGCGCCATCAATACTGGCTACCGGCTGATTTCTGATCTGATCCCCGGATACACTTGCGATGGAGCCGGTGAGGTCACTTCGCTGCTGAACTCCATATCCAATTACAACAACATCATCCAGGAGTTGATCATCAACACGCAGAGTTATATTAAATTCTGTTTGATCACCAACCAATATTTGTTGTGTTTGATATCCAACAAATCTAATTATAAGAGTTTCATCGGGTGATGCTTGTAATGTAAATTCACCATCCGCATCGGTTGAAGTTCCCCTTTCAGTGCCGGAAACAATTACTGTAGCGCCTACCAGAGGCTCATTGTTTACATCCGTCACCTGCCCGGTAATTGTCTGCTGAGCATACGTTGCGCTCGCCATCAGACAAATACCCAAGAAAACGAACGTTAATTTTTGTATGTAACGTTTTATGTTCATAAAGCTTTATTGTTTGGTTATAGATTTGGGATATATTTTAACATATTTTAACAGTAAAAGACGGGAATGTATGGCTTAAAGGCAAGTAGTCAATTATAGAAGCAATTAAAAGCCGGACTTTTTTGCTGTGACTAAATTTTATTAATCATTGTTAAGCCGATCTGCATAGGTAAAAGCGCTTTTTGTAAAAAGTTTTGTTTTTTATGTAGGCAATCAACTTCAGATTCGATAAATAAGGGAGCTGAACTTTTAACCGGGGGAAGCCAACAGGGAGCATATCATGAACCAACGGTGCTGACCAATGTAATACCCGGAATGCCGGCTTTTGATGAAGAGACGTTGGCCCGTTAGCTGCAATGATTAGGGCACAAGATGAAAAAGAGGTATTTGAACTTGTTTACGTAAAATAGTAGTGGGGAAATATTGAGTAGTGCGATAATAAATCTTTTATAATTTTACCCTTTTCTTCTCGTGTAAGTTTTCCGTAAATTTGATGCTCTGTAAGAATTGAAATTTTATTGATACTAAATGCGCCCGTAGCTCAACTGTCCGCCAGCCGGCGGATGACTTCGGATCAGAAGGTTTGATCCGTGGCTAAGTGAGACGGATTTATTTATTGAAACAAAACATGCGCCCGTAGCTCAACTGGATAGAGCATCTGACTTCGGATCAGAAGGTTTGGGGTTCGAATCCCTACGGGCGTACAATATCAAAGCCGTAAAGTTATATTTTATAATACTTTACGGCTTTTTTATTTGGGGCTTGTCCATCATTTGTCCAACATTATCAAAATTGGACTTGAAATAAGAAGTTTTAGCCTACCTAAATTTCTACTTTAATGCCTCCAATTCTCTTACCAGCTTTTCATTCTAATCCTCCTTTGTCAAGAAGATAGTTGACCATGGAAAATGTTACCCCCTCAGTTTAAGGTCAGTAATGAATTACTGCAATATAATTTTGCCGGTTTGAATCTGTCTTGTATATTGGTGCAAAATCATATTGATCATACTGAAGGTGAATGAAACTTAGTGAAATCGCAACAATATCTACGGGGTACTCATTTCGGAGTCGGATAAAACATGACCCGGATGGAGATACGTACATTGTCCAAATGGGAGATGTTGATCCGTTTTATGGCGTGCGGTTTGATCAGCTTACAAAAATTAAGTTTAGATCAAAAGATGAGCGATATCTATTAGACTTCAATGATATCCTTATGGTCACTAAGGGAAACAATATTCATGCTTATTCCGCAAAGGGAATAAGGGGTAAAACAATTGCGGTAAATAGCTTAATTACAATTCGATTGCATCAGTCTGCATTCCGGGGGTATTATGTGATATGGTATCTGAACTCCCCTAAAGTCCAGCACTATATTCATCAAGTTGCGGCTGGCACAGGTACACCAAATTTATCGAAGAAGCTGCTTAGTGATATAGATATTCCATTTATTGATCAAAAAGATCAAAAAATAGTGGGGGCAATTGACGAAATCAGAAGCAGAGAGGCGGTACTTCTGAAAGAGCTTCAACAGAAAAAAGACTATGTTACCCGGCACACGCTCCAGAAAGCCTTTGATAAAATGAGAAAATACGATGAACCGTATTAAACAATTTTTTAACCATTTATTAGCTAAAAAATAATGTCCGATTACAAACCTACACAAGAAGATATAAATCGTGCTCTATGGTCGGCTTGCGACACTTTCCGTGGTGTAGTTGACCCTTCTGAATACAAAAATTACATCCTGGTTTTTTTATTTCTGAAATACTTAAGTGATGTATGGAAGGATAAGTATGAAAAGTATCAAGATGAGTTTGGAGATGACGAAGTGTTGATACGCAGACGAATGAAGCGTGAGCGTTTTGTACTACCTGATAATTGTACTTTTGATTATTTGGTTGAGCATCAAAATGCAGAAGATCTTGGTGATCGAATAAATAAAATATTAGAGAAGATCGAAGAAGAGAACTACAAGAAATTGGAGGGGGTATTCAGGAATGTTGATTTTAATTCTGAATCCAGCCTTGGAAAAACGAAAGATCGTAATCGTCGGCTTAAAAATCTTATAGGAGATTTTAATAAGAAAGAGCTCAATCTTCGACCATCAGTCATTGGTACAGAAGATATTATAGGTAATGGTTATATGTATTTGATTGAGCGCTTCGCATCAGATGCCGGTAAAAAGGGTGGAGAGTTCTATACTCCTAATGAGGTGTCTCAACTTTTGGCAAAACTTCTAAGGCCGAAATCTGGTGATCGTATTTGTGATCCGGCCATTGGTTCTGGTTCACTTGCTATAACTGTTGCGGAAGAGGTTGATGGGAGAAACTTTAGTATTTACGGACAAGAAAGT
>JBGTFX010000441.1:0-2875 GCA_041747055.1 Balneolaceae bacterium | reverse complement strand
CAATTTTATGTTCGATGCCGAATGATTTGATCTCTTTCAACTTGCGGTTTCGGTATTCAAATCCATCAACAACCATTTGGCGTACGATGCTTTCAACGGTAGTTAGTTCGGCGTGATCTTCAAACTCCATAATCACACCCGGTTCTGAATCGTCTTCGGGAATTCCCACGGCAATTGCGGCAGAGATCATTCTTCCCGGAGTGGTGCCATCAATAGTTGCATAAGCAAGAGGTATAAGACCTCCTTTAGGAAGCACTAATTCACTTACTTTCACTTGTTCCGCGCCCGGAGGCAGAATACTGCTCATTCTCATTAAATTGGTATCACCAACACCCGCCTCAAGCAATGCCTTATCAAAAGCATTGAGTCGTGTACGTCCTTCTGCTGCACCTCGTACGAGGGTATAAATATTTGGGGTTTGAACCATCATAATAATTGGGTTGTATTAATTTGAATGGGAAGTTGTGGAAGGTTTAAAAAGGAGTTTTTGACCCTGTGGAACTTTAAACATCCCGCGTTTCATCTCCATACTTGAAACACTTTTAGACTCAAAATAAGTCTTCAATTGTTCCTGAATAACCCATGGATCAATAGTATCACCACAGGTAAAAATATCGACTGCCGCGTAGTTATATTCCGGCCATGTATGTATTGTAACATGAGATTCAGCAATTACTACCACTCCGCTAATTCCATAGGGGCTAAATTTATGGAAGTTATGAGAGATAATTGTGGCTTTTGAATCCTTCGTTGCTTGTATAAGTGAATTTTCAATGTAGCTGACATCATTAATTTTTGATTGATCACAGTCGTAAAATTCTACGAGGATCTGTCTGCCGAGTGCTTCCATATTTATTTATATCTTAGAATTATTTTAGAAAAGCTAAGTTAAAGTTAAGTAGTGATTGACGAATAGAACTTTTATTCTGTACATATAATTGGCTGCAATAAACAGCGTGAAATGTTTTTGTTTATAAGAAAGTAAAAATACATAGAAATTTTGCATTTATGATAACAGCAACCGAAAATATTTCAAAAAAAGATTCTCTCTTTTTTTATAGAAATTTATTATTGCCCCGATTGATAGAAAATAAAATGCTGAGTTTGCTCCGACAAAACAAAATCAGCAAATGGTTTTCTGGTATTGGTCAGGAAGCAATTTCCGTTGGTGTTACCACTGCCCTGCACGAAGAAGATTATTTACTTCCCATGCACCGTAATCTTGGAGTTTTTACGTCCCGGAATGTTCCACTCTATCCTCTTTTCTGCCAATTATTTGGCAAAGCAGACGGCTTTACCGGCGGTCGCGACCGTTCCTTTCATTTCGGGACAATGGATCACCGAATTGTTGGGATGATCTCCCACCTTGCTGCAACTATGCCCGTCGCTGATGGGCTGGCACTTGCCAAAAAATTAAAGGGCGAACAACAAGTTGCCGTTAGTTTCTGTGGTGATGGGGCAACCAGTGAGGGGGACTTTCATGAGGCGTTAAATTTAGCCGGTGTATGGAAATTACCGGTCATTTTTATGATCGAGAACAATGGATATGGTTTATCCACCCCTATTTCTGAACAATTTGCGTGCGAAAATTTGGTTGATCGTGCGGACGGATACGGATTGGAAGGCATGTTGATTGACGGTAATAATTTCTTTGAAGTCCATGATACTGTTAAAAAAGCAAGAGAACTCGCTCTTCAGGGTAAGCCTGTTTTGATTGAAGCAAAAACATTTCGGATGAGAGGACACGAAGAAGCTTCAGGTACATTCTATGTTGAAGATGAGGAGTTTGAAAAGTGGAAACCCAAAGATCCTATCTACCGGTTTGAGCAGTGGCTGTTGAAGGAGAACATCATAAAAGATGAATCAGAACTTGAAAGCATCAAAAAAGAATTGATTGCAACGTTTGAGCCTGCTCTTAAAAAGGCATTAAAAGCCGCCGATCCCGTTTATGATGAATCTGTTGAACGTGAACGCGCGGGACTTATTTCAGCACCCATACCTTCTTTAAATGGAGTAAAGGGAGATTCCTCAGAGAAAAGAATTGTGGATGCTGTTCAATTGGCACACAAACAAGCATTTGATGAAGATGATCGTTTCTTGCTGATGGGTCAGGATGTGGCGGAATATGGAGGCGTGTTTAAAGTATCGGAAGGATTTATTGAACGATATGGAAAAGATCGTATTCGAAATACACCAATCATTGAATCAGGCGCGATTGGTGCTGCCATTGGATTGGCTTTGGAAGGTTATAATCCCGTAGTTGAAATGCAATTCGCTGATTTTATCTCCTGCGGATTCAATCAAATAGTCAATAATCTTTCGAAGGGACGATACCGCTGGATGCCCGAAATGAATATTACCATCCGCGCTCCTCACGGTGGTGGTGTTGGTGCAGGACCTTTTCATTCGCAGTCTAACGAAGCCTGGTTTATGGGACTCCCCGGACTTCGGGTTTTGGTTCCATCAACTGTGGAAGATGCACAGAATATGCTCTACACGGCTCTTTATGATCCGAATCCCGTGCTGTTTTTCGAACACAAGAAACTGTATCGAAGCATTAAAGAGGTAACTCCGGATCAGTGCCGAATTGTAGATATTGAAAAAGCGAATGTAGTTAAAAACGGAAGTGATGCAACTATTATCACTTTCGGTTATGGCGTGCATTGGGGATTAGATATGGCTCAAAAGTACGAAGAGAAAGGAGTCAGCATTGAAGTGGTTGATTTGCGCTCCCTCTCTCCCATCGATTGGAAAACGATTAACGAATCCATCAAAAAAACCGGACGAGTTTTGCTACTCGAAGAAGCATCCGAAATTTTGGGTCCGATGAGCGAAGTTGCCGCAGGAATTTCCGAAAAATTCTTTGAATTTCTTG
>JBGTFX010000440.1:0-7290 GCA_041747055.1 Balneolaceae bacterium | reverse complement strand
CGAACGCTACAATATCGATTTCTGCTTTTTCGAAAAAATAGTTTCGGTCTAAGATAAGCCACCCTTTCGACTCTAAATAAGCCGCTGCAATATTTTCGCCTTCGTTGCCAATTTCACGCGTTGTTTTAGTCATCCGATTCTGTTGGAAGTACGGGTGCTTTTCCGCCTTTTAAAGTTTGATGTGCTTCCGCAAGTTTCACTAATTGCTTCAAAAACTTCAAATTTTTCTTGTTGATGTAAGGGAGCATTGCTTTGGTAAATCGATCAAACATCTCTAAGAACTCTACAAAACTGAGAATTCGCTCTTTAAAATCTTCTTCCTCCTTCGTGAGCGTTTCTTTCTCATCAAACAGTTCTAAACATCTCACCAGATTTTGATGGATTGGTTCAATTTCACGCTGTTGTCGTTCATTAATCAACAGCGCTACAATGTTCCAGACATCTTTTTCTGCTGTGTAAAAATCTTTTCGCTGCCCTTTAAAATGTACTTTAGAAATTAGTTGCCACTGAACCAGGTTCCTGAGGTTCATATTGGCATTTCCCCTGCTGATTTGCAGCTGTTCCATAATGGTATCGGTATCGAGTGGTTCACTTTCGGCATATAATAGCGCATGAATCTGCGCCATCGTTTTGTTGATACCCCATGCAGAAGCCATTTCGCCCCAAAGGAGAACAAATTGTTCTGAAGCCTCTTTATATATTTCTGATCTCTCTTTTTCCATTAAACTATTCTTTAGGCGTAGCTTTTTTAGAATCTGCACCTGATTCTTTTGGTTTTTCTGATTTTGGAGCATCAGAAGTACCGTTCTCTTTAGCTTTCTCTTTACCGTTGCCCTTATCTTTGTAATCAGTAACGTACCATCCGCTTCCTTTCAATACTACTCCTCCTCCGCCTGAAATAATTCGTTTTACGGCTTGTCCTGTTGTCGGGCATTTTGTGAGTGCATCATCACTCATTGGTTGTACAATTTCAAAGGTAGATCCATCTTCTCGTTTATACTCGTATGTAGGCATAGTAAAAAATCTTAAATTTTGGTTCAGACCAGTATCAGCATAAAATGTGCCAAAACGGGAAGTTTGCTCAAGTTGACAGCTTAATTAATTTGAGATAATCCATTATTTAAACGGATCATGGCTTCTTCAAGTTGCTCCATGGACGCCGCATAGCTGATACGAAGGCCGCCGGGTTCACCAAATGCATCTCCCGGAACCGTTGCTACACCATGCTTTTCAAGAAGATAGATACAAAGATCGGTAGATGTTTCAATCTTTTGGCCATCGGCTGTTTTCTTTCCTAAGAAACTGTGGATATCAGGAAATACATAAAAAGCCCCGGATGGAGTAAAGCATTCAACGCCGTCGATTTCCCGCAACGCATTTACAATAAAATCTCTCCGTTCTTTAAAAGCTTCCTTCATTTCCACGACCGGTTTCATGGTGCCGGTGTAGGCTGCCAGTCCGGCTTTTTGTGAGATCGATGATGGTGCCGACGTTTCCTGACTTTGTATTTTGGCCATTGCATCAACAATTGATTTTGGTCCGGCGATATAGCCAAGACGCCATCCGGTCATGGCAAAACCTTTGGAAAATCCGTTGATAATTACGGTTCTGTCTTTTAACGCCGGTGAGGCATTTAATATACTTGTGTGATCGCCATCAAAAACGATGTACTCATAAATCTCATCTGAAAAAATTATGATATCAGGATGGTTTTCGAGTACATCACCCAGTGCTTTTAATTCTTTTTTGGTGTAGCAGGCACCCGTTGGATTCGAAGGCGTACAAAGTATAATGGCTTTTGTTTTGTCGGTAATGGCTTCTTCAAGCTGTTCGGGTGTCAGCTTATAATTATCACCAAATGTGGTACTTATAATTTTCGGAATTCCCTCTGCCAATTTTACCATCTCGGGGTAAGAAACCCAATACGGAGCCGGAATTAGCACTTCATCCCCCGGATTAATAGTAGCTAAAATAGAGAACCCAATTGACTGTTTTGCTCCATTTGACAGAACGATTTGATCTGCTGTAAAATCAAGATTATTGTCTCTTTTTAGTTTTGCAGAAATGGCTTCCCGCAGTTCCGGCATCCCGGTATTCATTGTATATCCGTGGAACCCATCTGTAATGGCTTCAATGGCCGCATTGCAAATATGCGCCGGAGTTTTAAAATCCGGTTCACCCGCACTTAACGAGATTACCGAAGCTCCATCGCGAGCCATCTGTTTAGCCATTGCAGTAATTTTTAACGTTTCGGAAGGAGAAAGTTGGTTGGCTCTGTTTGAGATCATGGTTTGTGAAAATGAATGTTGATTTGCAGGCAGTTTTAAAAATACCAAAAACTAAACCTACATTCTATTGACTGTGAGGAGAGCGCACATATTTTCAGGAATGCTTTTCCTTTAGTGCAATAGCTACGGGTTTTGGCACAAACGAGCTTAAATCTCCTCCCCAAGCTGCAATTTCCCGTACAATGGAGGCAGACGTAAACGTATATTTTTCGTCCGGCATCAAAAACACGGTGTCTATGGTTGGAACAAGCCTACGATTGGTGAGTGCCATTTGAAATTCATATTCAAAGTCTGAAACTCTTCGCGCGCCTCTGATTAGAATATTAGCTTCTTTTTTTTGAGCAAAATCGATAAGTAAACCTGTAAACTGCTCAACCTCCAATTTATCACTCCAGGAATATGTTTTGATGGATTCCTGTATTAGTTGTACACGTTCTTCTCCTGAAAACAACGTTTGTTTTTTATTGTTCACTGCAACCGTCACAATTACTTTATCAAAAAGTTTGGTTGCCCGTTCTAAAATGTCTAAATGGCCGTTGGTTACGGGATCAAAAGAGCCGGCGTAGAGGGCAACTTTACTCATGAGATACGTTTTTTTGTGGGTATTAAGAATCTAAATCAGAATGCATAAATATACTGACAATTGTTCTCCCGTATGCTTTGGAGAAGACGCATTTTTCCAAATCTGAAAAATCATGGCGTTTATCATGCTCTAATATAAACCATCCATCTTCATTCAGCCAATGGTTATCCATAACGGAATATATCAAACCTTCCATATTGTAATAATCGTAGGGTGGATCAGCAAAAACAAAATCGAATGAGGCGTGGGGTCTTTCAAGATATTCTGTCACATCAGAATGTACAGTAAGAATTAGATCAGCTACCTCAAACGTTTTGGCTAATTTTGTTATATGCTCGAGATGCGCAGCTTCATTGTCTACAAAGGTAGCATGTTTAGATCCTCTTGAAAGAGCCTCGAAACCTAGACTTCCGCTTCCTGCAAACAGATCAAGAACCACGGTTTCGTCGAAATATCGGCGGGCTGCAATCACCGAAAACAGACTCTCTTTTGTGCGGTCTGATGTGGGTCTCAGCAGGTCCGTTTTTGGAATGGGTATATTTCTTCCTTTTAATTTACCCGTTATGATTCTCATGAAAGTCCATTTTTTCTGAATCGATATTTAAACTCATCATCACTGCAGGAAAGGCGCTTTCTAATCTAAATCCATACGTTTGTTCGCTTGCTTCAACATTCATTGCCTCAAGAGTGTTCATAATGGATACGTCACCGGTAACATCCCAGAAAGGCATAAGTACTTCGTTGATTTGCTGCGAATACTGACCATAAACATACGTTTGTTCATGAATTCCTTTCATCCAGGTTAGTTTACTACTGTAAAGTGCCCATAAATAGGGGAGGTCTGTACGATTATCGAAGCGAATTACTGTAGACCCACGAAGTTTTCCTAAAATGTGTGAAGCCACCGAGAGGTAGTTATTTTGGCAGTGAACCGTCAAAAAAGAGCCATTTATTTGTGTAAAA
The DNA here is from genome assembly GCA_041747055.1 of Balneolaceae bacterium. Classification (GTDB taxonomy): domain Bacteria; phylum Bacteroidota; class Rhodothermia; order Balneolales; family Balneolaceae; genus SW132. The sequence continues at coordinate 3,456 of JBGTFX010000440.1, read as the reverse complement.
TCCTGCCAGGCATTTCCTATTTCAAATTCAGATACATATTCAGAACTGGAAAAGGAGCCAAGTAACTTTTGAAATCCCTTCATTGTTGACGAGTTTCTGGCAAGCAGCAGCTTAAAATCTGCATTATGTAGGGAGTACCAGGTAGAAACACGATTTGTATGGTCGATGCCGTGCATTAAAATATTAATGTGCGATTCCCTCTCTTCAGGTTCCTCGTAAACGGATCGTGGCACATTACTCCAGCACTCTTCAATTGCCGGAGATAATATGCGAACAGTGGAGCAATTAAATTTAGTCTTTAACTCTTCAAGGGAAGATTTGATGCCGGCAAATGCGTCTCCATCACCTGTAACTACAGCATTTTGAACATCAAAGTTAAAATCGAAACATCCTATATGTTGTAGTGATCCGGGATTTTCTGGGTCGTTAACCGAATAAAACAGTTGATTATCGGCATAACATATACCAAGACAAATCCCATCACTTTCCATAATTAGTTCCAGTTAGGGGCATTTAGCCTCGTGGTACGCTGCAGATCACCAATCCGATCGTCAGTACCCGGATTTTCGAGCAGATATAGCGGAGGACGAACGGTATCATTGTGTGTATACTCAAATCGATTATGGGGTGGACGTGGTGAGTATATAACTGAGTCGGGTGAATATGTTGATGGAGGACGGAATTTAAAAATAGAATCTCCCCGCGCAACCATGTTTTCATCTGTCTTTAAGAACGCAACCAAACTATCCAATCCACCTTCAGTTGGAGGAAATTGTCCTTTTGTTCGTCGATACTGAACAAGGGCATCACGGGTAACTTCCATACGGTGACGTTCTCTATCTACCATCTCGCGTTCTTCTAATACTTCTTGATAAGGATCGACTAATGAGCGGTATAGGTACCAGCTGAGACCGAGAATCAAAACTCCTAGTAAAATTGTAAGTAGATTATTACGCTTATCTATATCCATGAGACAGTGAATGAGGTTTTACGAAGATCGTTAAAATGAGACTGAAAATAAATGCAGGTGACTTGATATGCAACTTTCAAAAGGGTTAGACGTAAAAAGTTACCATTTATTGGAGAATTAAGGCAACTTTGGCTCCAAAAACAATAGCTGTTCTGTAATAGGGTCAATTAATCCTCGTCGTTGAAATTTAGGAAAAGATTCCGGTTTGATGCTGTTGGATTCAAGTAAATGGATCGAAAAAGTACTTTCCAGAGCATGTTTAATTTCGTTGAGGGTCACACTAAATGGTGGCCCGGGCATTTGATCCTGCGGATATTGAAAATTATGGAGCAGAATGGTGGTGTTATTTCCGGCCAGTTCCTCAATTTTATTAAAATATGAAATTCTCATTTTGGGTGGCAGGGCAACTAAACCCGCTTTGTCAAAAATCAGGTTAATTTTAGGAAGTTTGTGCGTGGGCAGCTTCATAAAATCACCACACCAGAGCTGAATATTACCGGACTGATAAATAGTAAAATCTGCAAATGTGCTTGTATTATACTCTCGATTATGTTCACCAATAAAATCCAGAATCGCTTTTTCAGAGATTTCTACACCGATAACGGTAGCTCCCTGTTCCTCAATCCAAATCATATCGATAGCCTTACCGCAAAGTGGAACCAGCACCACCGGGTGATCAGGGATTTCCAGATGATCCCAATATTTTTTCAGCCCGGGATATCCATCAGGCATATGAAAGCCGATATTATTTTTCTGCCAGCGACTCTGCCAATAACTTAGTTCCATGTTTCTGGTTTCAATCGTGAAAATTAAACGATACTTTTTGTGGTTTTGATGACAAGAATATAACGAATTGCACCCTGAGTTTATCTCAGGGTCTCCCAATACGAACAAAGGCAGGATACCCTGAAACAAGGTCAGGGTGACGCTAATGAAGTCATACCGGACTTGATCCGCTCATTTTTGAACGCGAAGCGATATCTCCTAACCCGAACAACGGCAAGAGATGCCGGATCGGGGTCCGGCATGACAAAACTAATTGGAATCAATACCACCACCCTTGAACAAAACCATCCTCAAACTCGCAATTCCCAACATCATCAGCAACCTTTCGGTACCGCTGCTGGGAGTGGTGGATACGGCTTTGGTGGGACACCTTGATCAAATCTACTATTTAGGCGCACTGGCTGTAGGGAGCATGATATTCAACTTCATCTTCTGGGGATTTGGCTTTTTACGGATGGGCACCACCGGACTCACCGCCCAGGAGTATGGTGCTCGCGATCGCTCTAAAATGATCTTAATTCTCGCCAGGGTTCAGCTTATCGCACTTGGCATCGGGTTGATGCTGATCCTTTTTCAAACCCCAATCATTCTTTTCAGCTTATGGATTATTGAGAGCAGCACCGAAGTGGCTGAGTACACTCGCGTCTATTACGATATCCGGATTTACACTGCTCCGGCAATGCTCGCACTCTACGGATTGCAAGGCTGGTTTTTGGGAATGCAAAATGCCAAATACCCGATGATTATCACCATCGCGCATAATTTATTGAACATCGTGCTGAACGTGTTTTTCATCCAGGTGTTGGATATGCATGTTGACGGCGTTGCGTGGGGGACACTGATCTCTACATATTTAGCTTTGGCACTAGGCGTCGTTCTCTTCTTCAGACGATACAAGCGATATGTGGCACACTACTTGCCTACAGAGTTGATCGATACCGTGGCGTTAAAACAATACTTCTCTGTAAACCGGGATATATTTATCAGAACCATCTGTCTCATTTTTACCTTCTCCTTTTTTACGGCAATGTCGGCCAAACAGGGAGATTTGATTCTGGCAGCAAATACCATTCTGCTTCAGCTTTGGATGGTGGCTTCGTACGGAATTGATGGATTTGCGTACGCCGCCGAGAGTTTGATTGGCAGATTTAAAGGGAGCCGGGATAAAGAGAAACTGGAAAAAGCTGTTACTCACAATCTTGGTTGGGGAATGGCACTTGGGTTGTTCGGCACGCTGATTTACTGGCTGTTCAGCGATCCGATTTTAGCTATTTTTACCAATAACCAGGACGTGATTGAGCTGGCAAAAGTAGTGTTGTTCTGGACGATCATGGCGCCGCTGGTCTCAAGCTTCTGCTATATTTTAGATGGCGTATTTATTGGAGCTACAGAAACCGGACCGATGAGAAACACCATGCTCGTGGCTACATTTGTGATCTTTTTACCGGTCTATTATTTCGGCACGATGATGTTTGGAATCCATGGACTTTGGCTGGCGATGGTTCTGTTTATGATTGCCAGGGGAGCTGCCCTTGGATTTTATCTGCCGAAAACTATATTAAGGATGGAATCTGTCTGATGTGAGAGAATAACTAATCCCCAATATTTGGGCTCTAAACTAAATAAACACTCAATGACTAAATCACCTAAAACCATTCTCCTGATGCGTCACGCAAAATCCTCTTGGGGAGATTCTAACC
>JBGTFX010000439.1:0-3025 GCA_041747055.1 Balneolaceae bacterium | reverse complement strand
AAAAATAGTACTGCTCAATTTTTGGGCAACCTGGTGTGCCCCCTGCATCAGAGAGATTCCTGAACTGGTGAAAATGAAGGAAAAATATGAGAATGATGGATTTGAAATCATTGGAGTTTCACTCGACGAAGATGGATTTGAGGTGGTCAGTTCATTCCTGGAACAGTTTGAGGTAAACTATCCGATTGTACACGATGATTATACGTACGGAAATCAGATTGGTGGTATCTTCGCGCTTCCTACTACGTATTTAATTAACCGTGAGGGAAAGGTGGTTTTGCGTAAAATAGGGGAGATTACTATGGCAGATTTAGAGCCGCAAATCCTGGCACTACTCTGAACAAATGAATATGAAATTTTAGGAAAATCTAACAATTTACTTTAAAAATTTCTGAAACAAACATTTATGGTTAACCTGCCAAATCGGGATAGTGGAGGAGGGTTATTCCTAATACAACACCATATCATACCCTCTCTTGATTTAAATGAATTGCACTGTTCTTATGAAAATCTACGTATGGATCTCGGCAATATTTCTGACTCTTTTGATGATCTTCTTTTTTTTCAAACAAAAGAACAAATCAATAACTGATCTTGATGGAGCATGGATTGTTCGACCTGTAGAACAAATTTCGAATGAAAGACAGTGGAAAGATTTTGAATTTATAGAATCAGGAATTTCAACTGAATTCCTCGAATCCAATAACATGTTTTTCGAATCTGATAGTATTCTTTACGCTGAAGATCAAAATAATCTTGTTGTCAACATATACAATGAAGAGGCAAAACTTATCAAGAGTTTGGGAGCCGGTAAAGGACGTGGCCCCGGTGAATTTCTACACATATCAGATTTAAGGGTAGACGAGTCCGGTAGCATATGGCATTTGATCCCATGAACAATCGAGCAACTATTTTAGATCCCCGAAATAAAGATGATTTTCAGATTATCGAATTTCCTGTGATTCCCATCAGAGTAATACCTGTAGGAACGAATCAATATTTACTCGAAAAGCGATTTGATAACTATATAAAGCGCTATACACTTTCAGGAGATTTTATAGATCAAATGGCTGTTCTTGTTGATGATCCTCCTTTGTGGTCAGGAGTACTTGTTAGTAACTTTGTAACCACACCTGACAAAGGGCTGGTTTCAGTACTTATTCACATAAACTACCTGGTGAAATATTCTGCCAAAGGTGAGATTGAATACTTTCGAAAACCAATATCTAAACCAAACCTGCCAAAAATACTACCTTATTTCGCAAATGATGCCGGGCGCGTAAATTCAGTTGAATATACATCATGGGAACAAACCACCAGTGGTGTCAATATTGTTGGTGATGAAATCCATGTGCTTATCAGAGATAATTTTGTTTGGTTTCCTCAAGAGCAACGAGTGGAATCGAGACGTGAGACGGTAGATGTATACAATCTCGAAAATGGTGATTACAAATTTAGCTACAAATTGCCCAACCAGCTTCAATCTATGGCAGCATCAAAAACTCATCTTGCAGGAATTCCAGAAAACTTGGGGAAGCTTGTTATTTGGGAAGTTAAAGGAGGCTGGAATTAAGGAATTCACTCTGCTTATTAATTAGTTTTCCAAAAAATCATCCGCTTTCAAGTCCTAATTTGTTAGTTCATATACAAATATGAAAGGATTTCCATCCGGATCCATTTTGTAATGACCGGGTTTGTCCTGAAAATGTGTTTGCACAAACGCTCTGGTTTTTTCATCTGAATCCAATTCGCCATTTTTTGTCTTTTCCGCTAATAATTCAATGATCTCATACGGATAAATCAGATGATAAATTTTATCATTTCCAAAATAGTAGGAAAAAAACTCATCGCGAGGTTCTATATCAACTCCTTCGAACAATACATCATCAGCTATATGTTCGATCACTTTCACCTCCTTTTCCTTTTTTGAGTAGAGCGCCATGCGTAGTTTACTCCCATGCTGAAACATGAACATTACACTTTGGTCGGTTTCAAAAAAACCCATTATTCGAAATGCATAATTAGTTTCTCGTAACGTCTGGCTGAGCTCTAGTACATCTGTGAATGCGTCGGGTTGAAAAAAATCTTTGGGTATTTCATGCTTATTAAAATCAATGCAATACCGTTTACTAATCGAAAATCTATCCTCTTTTGAATGGATGCTGTAAACAGTATTGTCGAACGAATATAAAAACCTCAAAGAATCCCTGAACGTAAAAAAGTTTGTTTTGTCGAAAAAATTAATGTATTTCCATTCGTACTCTTTCAATTCAAAAAATGAGTCGATATACCTGTTTGTTTCAGCCTCAAAGAAAAAGAGTTTGTCATTATAGGATGTTAATTCTGTACCTCCATATACCACCTTAAACCCATTCCAGTTCGCGATAGACTGTCCCCAAATACCTGTAATTTTTTCGGAAATTAGAGTACCATTTTCAAGACTATATTCGATTATTTTATTTTGTGAACGGTCTGTAAGAACGATCTTGTTTCTGTTGCCGGAAATGTGCTTTGAAAGATACTCACCAGGCCCCTTACCTGAAGCCCCAATTTCACGTAGAAATTTGCCCTTGTCAGAATAAACAAAGATTCCGTTTGAATTAACAACTAGATTCTCATTGATTGGGACCAGATCATTAATGTTACCGAGAACGTTGTCAATTGGATCTTCCAACTGTATTACTTGTGTAATTTCGTACAGGTCGGAACGGTTTACTGTCACTGTTTCCAGAGGATCAATATAGATTGCTTCACAATCTGTTGAATCGATTATTGTATCCGCTTTTTCGCTTTTTATACAGGCTGACAAAACTATCATAAGTGTCAAAAAAGCGACAATTGTATTATACATAAATAGAAGGCTTTGAATAACCCTTCGTTGTTCTTTGTTTTATTTTTTATGGCTGAATGTTGACCTGATTTTCTTATCGTTGTCAATATTTTTAAAGAATCTGGACTGACAAAGCCCTTCATTAGCCTTCGAAAGGCCATTTTGGGCTGCTTTTATGTTCATTTCTTGCCTCAT
>JBGTFX010000438.1:0-6204 GCA_041747055.1 Balneolaceae bacterium | reverse complement strand
AAAATCTACGTTCTGACGGAAGGTGTACTGTCATACAACGTAACTGCCTCTTTTATTTATTGAGGACGTGTATATATCAAAATCCAGATTAAAGGTATCGAGAACTTTTCCTGCAGCTTTACCAACATCTTCAGCCACTTTTTGGGACTGACTCAATGCAAAAACAGACGGCCCGGCACCCGAAATACTGAATCCTAATGCGCCCGCTTTCAGCGCTTCCTCTTTCATTTCATCAAAACCGGGAATTAAAATTGATCGGGAAGGTTCAATAATTACATCTTTCAGCGACCGTCCGATAAGCTCATAATCTTCAGTGTAAAATCCTGCCACAAGTGCACCAACATTTCCCCACTGCTCCACTGCTTTCGAAAGTTGCACCGACTTTCGAAGAATCAGTCTCGTGTTCTTCGTATTAATTTCGATATGGGGATGAACAACCGTTGCAACGAGCTGATCGGGCACATTCATTGAAATGACATCCAGCGGTTGATGGCTCCTCACCAGCACGATTCCTCCCAGTAGGGATGCAGAAATATTATCACCGTGCGGACTCCCGCTTGCGGCCAATTCCCCCTCTAACGCGAATTCCAATAGTTCATGCCGTGAGAACGGATTTCCCAATAGTTCATTCACCGCTACTACAGCTGCCACTGCGCTTGCCGCGCTCGATCCAAGTCCGCTTCCAAGGGGCATATCTTTCTCTATTCTCAGAAAAATACCGGGCTGATCGTCCATTTCTAAATCCAGCAACATCGCAAAAACGGCTCTTCCGGCTGTATTTTCAAGTGGCTCGGTTGGAAGACGTCCGCCATCTCCCGAGATAGAATCTATCACCACACCGGGTTCTCTCCGTCGCTCAGCTTCCACATAATCTCCGGGCTGATCGATGGCAAAACCCAGCACATCAAACCCACAGGCTACATTTGCTACTGATGCCGGGGCAAACGCTTTCACTTTTCTGTTTGATTGTTTCATCAACTCATTCTTATTCGATCAAAAATTAGCCGGCATTTGTGAACACTTTAGTGTTTACCACCCGAAGAATATCGGCGACAATTCCACCGGCAGTAACGTTAGCTCCCGCTCCGGGGCCTTTGATAACCATCGGGCTTTCGTGATAGTATTTCGTGTATAATGCAACAATATTATCGCTGCCCGAAAGGCCATAAAATGGATGATCAGCGGCAATGCTTTCCAATTTTACAACTCCTTTTCCATCTGAAAACCGCGCAATATAGCATAGTTTTTTGCCATCCTTTTCAGCATCCTCTCGAAGCTTTTCAAAGTCGGCATCATACTCCGATAGTTTGGTAAAAAAGCTTTCCACACCATTGGCATTTCGAGCTCCTTCGGGCACAAGATTCTGAACCTCAAGATCATCCATCTCCAGCATAAATCCCGCTTCCCGGGCAAGTATTAACAGCTTGCGGGCAACATCAAACCCGTTTAAATCTTCACGCGGATCCGGCTCAGTAAACCCTTTCTTTTTCGCTTTTTTTACTATAGAACTGAAGGATTCACTTCCATCGTAGGAGTTAAAAATGTAGCTTAACGTACCTGAAAGTACTCCTTCTATTTTCAATACCTTATCCCCGGTCGAAACCAGCTCGTGTATGGTTGATAAAATGGGCAGGCCGGCACCGGCATTTGTCTCATATTTAAAACCGGCATTTTGTTTGATCGCCAGCTTTTTCAGGTACTGATAGTATTCTGTAGTTGTGGAGTTGGCTTTTTTGTTGGGCGTCACCACAGAAATACTCGATTCCAACACTTTTGGATAAATTGCGGCAATCTCTTCGCTAGCCGTGCAATCAATAAAAATGGAGTTTGGCAGATTGTGCGATTTCATCCCGTTGATAAAATCATCCATAGACGTTTTTTCTCCTTTTTCCTCAAGCTGTTTATCCCACGATTTAAGGTCTACAGATCCGGATTGAATCAGCATCTTTCTTGAATTCGACACGCCCTGAAGAGTGAAGTCGATCAGATAATCATCATAAAATGCCTGGAGCTGATCAGCAATCATCCGCAGCAATGTGCCTCCAATTAAGCCGACTCCCACCACATATAAATTCACGGTTTTTACTCCTGCAAGGAAGAACGCATCATGCAGCGTATTCATCGCTTTTCGCTCATTTTTTTCCTCAACTACAAACGAGATATTTCGTTCTGATGATCCCTGAGCAATGGCTCGGATATTTATTCCATTTCGTCCTAAAGCACGGAATATTCGTCCGGCAATTCCCGGAATATTTCTCATATTATCACCCACTATGGCGATGACAGACAAATTATCTTCCACTTCCAGCGGTTCGATGATTTTTTCATCCAACTCGTTTTTGAACTCTGTTTCAATGGCTTGTTTCGCCAGCGAAGCCTGTTGCGGCATCACAGCTAACGTAACCGAGTGTTCTGATGAAGCCTGTGTAATCATTATAATATTTACATCCGCCCGGGCAAGGGATGAAAAAATACGGGCTGCAATACCGCTTACGCCAACCATTCCGCTTCCTTTTATGGTGAGGACGGTGACATTCCCAATCGAAGAAAGTCCTTTAATAAGGCTGTCAGTTGGTGCGATCTCTTTGCGAATACTCGTTCCTTTATGATTGGAGTCGAACGTGTTTTTGATAACAATCGGAATTTGTGCCTGCATAGCCGGACGTAGTGTTGGTGGATAAATTACTTTTGCGCCAAAATGTGAAAGCTCCATTGCCTCCTCGTATGAGATTTCATCAATGGAAAATGCCCGCTTTACTTTACCGGGGTCTGCCGTCATCAAGCCGTTTACATCGGTCCAGATCTCGATGAGGTCAACTTTGAGTGCCGCGCCGATGAGTGCAACCGTGTAATCCGATCCCCCTCGTCCAAGCGTGGTAGATTCTTTTTTTGATGATTTTGCTATGAATCCTGTTACTACAAAAACTTCAGCGGATTTTTCAAAGTAATCCCGTATTTGTGGATATGTTTGATCATAAATAACCCGAGCATTACCGAAGTTGGAGTCAGTAATAATAAACTCACGGGCATCTGCAAATTGTGCATCTACTTTTTCGTTGATCAGAAGAGCCGTTAATATGTTTGCAGAGAGACGTTCGCCGAATCCCATAATGAAATCCCGCGTGCGTGGTGTGATTTCACGAACAAGTGCCACACCCTGGAGCACATCTTCGAGCTCATTTAAAATCATTTTTAGCTGTGTGATGAGATCACTCTGCATTTGCACTGGCAGGAATTTCCTCGCAATGTCGAAATGGAGTTTTTCGAGCCATTGGATTAGCTCATCAAAATCAAGTTCCTCATCATTAGAATCATCACATGCCATTTGTAGCCGATCCGTCACCCCTTTCATCGCCGATACAACGACAATAGTTTTTTTACTTTTTGTTCTTTCTTTAATTATCGAGAGAACATTTTGAATCGCATCAGCAGATCCCATTGATGATCCACCAAATTTTAACACATACATGGCAAATGGTTTTAAAGCTTTTTATATAAGCTGCTTATTTTAGGTAACATCTGTATCTCGTTCAAGTATTATTCATGCATTTAACACGTTAATTTTCAATAAGTTAAATAAAAGCGCTTCCATTGATTTAATACCTATAATTAATCTTAAAATTGGAATAATCTTTAGTTTTAGGTTTTATAAAACAGTCATCTCTAACAATACTAAAATTTCGATCTACCATGGATAAAAAAATCGCCATTCTTGGAGCCGGAAATATTGGTACCGCCATAGCAACAGGGTTAGCTGCGTCAACAATTATTAATGCGAATCAGATTACACTTACCCGAAGACGCCTAACTTTAATTGAAAGTTATGCAGAAGCAGGATTTAACATTACGTCTGATAACAAAGAAGCTGTCTCAAAATCAGATATCATAATTGTTGCAGTGGAGCCCCAGCAGGTTGATGGCTTACTATCTGAAATTGCCCCATCACTTGATATACATAAACAGATTATTATCTCTGTGGTTTCCGGAATTTCCATTTCACAAATTGAACGTACACTGGGTGATGAAATTTCAATTGTGCGTGCTATGCCAAATACAGCTATTTCCATTGGTGAATCGATGACCTGCATCTGTACAAAAGGAGGCGCTTCGGAAGCACTTGAAGTGACTAAAACTATTTTTGATACCGTTGGGAAAACACTGGTTATTTTGGAGGAACAAATGACAGCAGCAACAGCACTGTGCGCCTGTGGTATTGCGTTCTTTTTGCGATCTATACGGGCCGCTTCCCAGGGAGGAACGGAAATCGGGTTTCATGCCCACGAAGCTCTGGAAATGGCTGCACAAACGGCAAAAGGGGCAGCATCGCTTCTATCAAATAAGGATAATCATCCCGAATTTGAAATAGATCGTGTAACTACACCACGCGGTTGTACCATCTCCGGTTTAAATGAAATGGAGCACAGCGGATTCAGTTCTGCCATGATCAAGGGAATCCTTCTGTCAGCGAACAAAGCGGCGGGTTTATACACAGATGAAAAAAAGACTTAGTTCAAAAAAAAAAGCCCCTTAGACTAACGAGGCTTATTGCGCTGAACGTCTCTGCATCTTTTAAGCTATTTGAGGTTTAATTCCTTTTTTCTGTGGAATGGATTCATCTTTGGGAGTGACTGCTGATCGATTGTACTCCTCTAAAGTAAAATCATCCACGCTAATCGCATTAAATCGTGCTGCTTCCGTCTCCCGAACTGTTTCTGCTTCTTCTTTTGTGATGATATTTTTTTCCACGGCCTGATCCAGCTGAGTCAGTACATTTCCTTTTAGAATTTCGCGGGCTTTAGTTGCTTTATAAAGCTTTTTATAGATCGGATACGAGTTGTTAACTAATGTCATAGCATGCTCATAAATGCCAATGGCATCGTTCTGTGATTTTGAAGTATAAATTCCTTCGGTCATACGATTACGACGATCACCCTGCTCCTGCATTGCCTGGGCCACTGCATGACCAAGTCTGTCAGATGGTTTCTTGCCAATTCGGTTTATTCGTGACCAAAGTCCTACCGGTCCGCGAAATACCCAGCTAAGTCCCGGAACCTCTATTTCACTGTAGATCTCATCAAATGCGGTTTGAATACGGTAGAATGCGTGCTGTATTGCCCACTCAAAATAGATGCGATCTTCTTCCCGGCGCCCATCTGCTTCAAAGCGCTTCAGCGTAGCTGTGGCAAGAAACATCCAGCTGAGAATATCAGCATAACGTCCGGCGAGTTTCTCTTTCATTTTTAATGCGCCGCCATACGAACCCAGTGCGATGTCAGACATAAAGGCAAATGAGGCGGATGCCCACGCAAGTTTTCGGAAATATTTTGCAGCAGGACCGCTGACCGGAGATGTTGCCAGTCGTCCTCTTGTGATGCTCAATAGAAACGAACGAACTTTATTCTGAACAACATGACCGATATGCTTCCAGAAAGCATCATCAAATGCATTTACATCTTTCGCCATTAAGGCATTTATTTCTTTTAGTGCATAGGGGTGACTTCTAATCGCGCCCTGGCCAAAGATCATCAATGTTCGGGTGAGTATATTTGCACCCTCCACGGTAATGGCGATTGGAGTCGCAATATAACTGTGCGCAAAAATATTTCTTGGCCCCCGAGAAATTCCGGCTCCGCCAACAATGTCCATGGAATCGTTAATTACTTCCCGACCAAGCTCTGTGAAATTATATTTAGCAATTGCTGTAACTACTGCCGGTTTTGCTCCTTTATCGAGTGCACCACAAATGTATCGGCGTGATGCATCCATCAAATACGTATATCCACCAATTCGGGCCATGGGTTCTTCAATACCTTCAAACTTCCCGATGTTCAGACCAAACTGCTTTCTGATTGCCGCATAGGCTCCTACTGCACGCACTGCCATTTTTGAACCACCTACAGACTGCGCCGGCAGAGAAATTCCTCTACCTACTGCCAGGGATTCCATCAGCATTCTCCAGCCGTTACCGGAACCCTCTTTTCCACCGATAATGGCGTCAATCGGGACAATCACATCCTTTCCTTTTGTGGGACAGTTGTAAAAAGGAATTCCCAGTGGATCGTGACGTTTTCCGAGTTCCACACCATCCGTGTCACTTGGTACAAGAGCACAGGTAATCCCAAGTTCTTTCCCTTTGCCTAAAAGGTTTTCCGGATCATAAATTTTAAATGCTAAGCCAATCACCGTGGAAATTGCTGCACGTGT
>JBGTFX010000437.1:0-2203 GCA_041747055.1 Balneolaceae bacterium | reverse complement strand
TTAGGTTTCAATCGCGTCCATCGGCAACTTGCCCGAAAAATGTGATGATTAGTACTACCAATTTTAAAAAGTGTCGCTATCCGGACAAGTTGTCCGGTTATACATTAATTAAATATACAGCATAGTAGTACTGTCTGCCATAACCATTCTTTCAATTGGATTGATGTTGCATATTTTCACAGTGGCGGCCGGATTGGAGATGGGTTCTTTAGATAATGAGCAACGTGAGAGGCTTTAGTTTCAATTTAAACCCTAATCAAAATTCCAACAAAAAGGTAGGATCAATGTTGTGAACAGTAAAAAAAAGCTGGAGAGGTAGCGACAGTCCCGACCCCTTGGAATGAAAAGTTTCTCCATAAAGCGATCAGTCATCAATGCTTTTCAGCCAGTTGAGTATGGCCGGTACCACTTCGTTGTGGAACGATCCGGATTCACCTGCCCGGGCTGCCTGCTGATTGCGGGCAAAACGCAGACCATGATCCATATCTTCAAAAAGCATGAAATTCGCGGAACCGGGACGAAGCTCATTAAGGTTATCCACCACATATTTGTGTTCATCTATGCTGATTACGTAATCGGCGCCACCGGCAACAAGTAGTGCATGCGCCTCGCCAATTCGCGACCAGAGATCCAATGGCTTGTAGTCTGCTACTTGCTGAAAATAGGTGTAGTGGTGGGGGAGATTGAAACTTTCTGCGCGGTCAGGAAATATTTTAATAATTTCTTCAGGTGATTTTTTCTCAATCGTATACATATAATGCACTTTTACAGTTTCACTCATTCTGTTTTCAATTTCGGAAAGTGACAAATCAGAAAAGTGTACCTGGCGGCGGCTGTTTGCTATCAGGTATTCAAACCATGGCACACCAAATGTGGACATAGCAATGATAGTATGTACAGATTCTTCCGATTCAGAAGCCAAAATTGGACCTGTAAGACCGCCCATGCTGTGGCCCAAAAGTATAATCCTGCTCTGATCAACATCAGGCATTGTACGAACTTGGGCTAGGCCGGCGCGGTACCCGCTAAGCTCCGTATCAAAATTGATTTCCATGCATGGAGTCCCCCGGCTGTCACCCATGCCGCTCTTTTCCACCCAATATGTCAAATAGCCGTCACTTGCCAATTCATTTAACATATCGATATAAGCCACACCTTCGCTGCTGTCAAGTGAGTAGCACCCGATACCGCCCAGCATCATAATTGTGGGAAACGGTCCGTTTCCATGTGGTTTTCTGATGATGGTGCGCCGCAGTGTGCCATCCTCTGTTTCCACTGCACCATACTGAAAATCAAAATCCGGATGAGCGAGCCGTGGGACTTCTGCGGGATGGACGATTACAATCTCTTCCCGGCCGTTGCGTTCAATAGAAAAACGTAAAGACTCCGGTAGCTCATTTCGCAGCTTCTCAATCACATCCCACTGGTTGGTTACAGGTTCACCGTCCATAGAAAGGATAATATCCCCTTCGCGGATACCGGCAAGTCCTGCCGGCTGATCATCAGGGGCAAAAGTCACCCTTACACCATTTTCTAGTGGCTGCATTGCCAGTCCAATCTGCACTCTTCTGGGCAGTTCCTGTGCGTTTAATTCTTCTGCCAAAAGAATAAAAACAGCCAAAATTATAAAAATATTCAGAAATGAAATTGAGCTTTTCCGTTTCCAAAACAATAATAATGGCTTTTTTTTCATTTGTACGATGTTTTGATTCATTTTTTTTAAACTTTTTTCATGTGTAAAGACCTGACAGCATTCCCGGTGCTTTTCCGTCCCCGACGCTTCGTGATGTCAGCGTCTGCAACTTTGGGAAAAGGTGAACACATGGCGATTTTCTCATAAAATCCAACGCTGTCAGATCCGGTAAGTGCTTACAGGTTTCGAACGGTATTTCATAAATTGACTTAACATTAGATCAGTAATTCTACCCAAACCAATACGACGCTTTTAATAGAAATATGTTGGTCGGTTTTGATCTAAACAATTCCCCCATATCATTTCCGAAGTTGAAATCTCCGGTGGCTTCAATATCACTTCTTTGCTGCTGCCATACAAAATAGACGGTAGAACCCGGACGGTATTCCCAGCGGAATACGGCATTACCCTGAATGGAGCGGAAGTTGAAATCGGGGTTACGGAATGAAAAGTTTGAAGTACCGGTGCCGTCAGGATCAACTATATATTGACCATCTGATTGGGTAATCG
>JBGTFX010000436.1:0-4974 GCA_041747055.1 Balneolaceae bacterium | reverse complement strand
TGACGCAGCACATGTAGCTTATACCGTAAGTGTACCGGCTGATCCTTTTGAGGAAAATGCTGCAAACAAAACCCAGCTACATATTCTTACTGTGGCTGATGGGGAGTCGAAACCCTTCTATTCCACGAGCGGTATCGGCAGCATAGAGTTTCGGCCGAACCACAACAGCATTACATTCTTAACTTCTCGAAACAATGAACCTCGTTCACTTTACGAGCTTCCGTTAGATGGAGGAGAAGCTATTAAAATCTTCGAATTTGAAAGAAATATTTCTGATTACTCCTGGCACAATGATGGAAACCATATCGTGTTTTCTTCTTTTTATGATGCTGAAGAATCTGAGTCTCCGTTGCCCTACCGGGCGGAAGTATATGAAGAAAATTTACCCCAGCGACCCGCTTATATTACCAATGTTAGCCGGGAAGGACACGAACCTCATCAAATAGAAGTACATGGAACGGTCTATTTGATGGAGTGGAGTCCGGACGGATCAAAAATTGCCATTTCCGTAGCTCCTTCACCAAATGTAGATGATTCGTTTATGGCCCAGCAAGTTCTGGTTGTTGATTACAGAACCAGGCAAGTGTCGGCAGAAATAAATAACGAAGGGAAATTGGGGCAAATTGAATGGAGCCCGAATGGAAGGCAACTGGCTATTCGCGCCGGGCAAGATATTCACGACCCAATTGACGGGCGAATTCTTACGGTTTCAGCTGAAGGCGGCACACCTCAAATAATTGACAGAGATTTTGAAGGTAAGTATGAGCAAATAAAGTGGACCGGCAATAATGAGATTTCATTTTTAGCAAGCCGGGGTACAGCCACTGCACTGGGGACAATCCGTCCGGATGGATCAAACAAGCGCTACCTGTTTGAAAGTGATCTACACGCAATCAGCTCGTTTTCACGTGCTAGTAATGGCGCTATCTCTTTTGTAGCCAGCTCCCCCGAACATCCAAATGAGTTGTTTGTGAGAACATCAGGCAGAAATGCACAGCCACAGAAAATGACGAATCATAATGAATGGCTGAGTGATGTAGAACTTGGCAGGCAGGAAGTAATTCGCTACACAGCTCGGGATGGTCAGTTCGATATTGAGGGAATAATGATTTATCCGCTCGGTTATGAAAACGGTGATCGAATTCCGGTTATCGCGATGGTTCATGGCGGACCGGAAGCGCACTACAGTAATGGCTGGCTTACTGGGTATCAAATACCCGGACAGATGGCAGCGGCGAAAGGATATGGAGTATTCTATCCAAATTATCGAGGAAGTACAGGACGTGGAATTGAATTTGTGTATAGTAGTCAGGCCGATCTTGCCGGAAAAGAATTCGATGATATTGTGGACGGCGTGGATTACTTGATTGATCAGGGAATTGCAGATCGCGATCGTATAGGAGTAACAGGTGGTTCCTATGGCGGGTATGCGTCTGCATGGATGAGTACCTACTATTCCGACCGATTTGCCGCTTCGGTGATGTTTGTAGGTATTAGTAATAACCTATCGAAATGGGGAACCAGCGATATTCCCAATGAACTGTACCTTGTGCATTCGCGCGAACGTATGTGGGAGTCAGATGAAAAATGGATGGATTATCTAAAACGAAGTCCAATTTACTGGGTTGACAGAGCCCAGACACCCACTTTGATTATGCATGGAGCTGAAGATACCCGGGTTCATCCCGCACAATCCCTGGAATTGTATCGGCACTTAAAGGTTCGTAAACCGGAAGTTCCTGTTCGCTATGTTTCTTATCCCGGTGAAGGACATGGAAATACAAGGGCGTCATCACGATATGATTACACCCACAGAATGCTTCAATGGTTTGATACTTATTTATTGACCGGCAATGCAGATGCAGAGCTTCCTCATTGGGATGTGCCCATTCCACAAAATAATTAATCATTTATAGCAGTTTATTCTATAAGAGCCTCATGATTCCATGAGGCTTTTTTTATAAGTAAATCCCTATCAGATTATGATCTTAAAGTTCTAAGTAAATGTCGTATATTGTGCTATGCTTTAGTGCCCATGGTTCGTGTTTCGTTAACTACCGTTTTTCATATTGTTCATATAAATAGAATTAGCTTCAGAATTTTATGGATAAACAGTTTCCTTCAGATCAAAATGTTTTCCAAGACAGCTCTCATCTTTTAAAGCTTCTGATGAAGCATGTTCCTTACAGTATTTATTTTAAGGATCATAAAAGTAGATTTATAAAAATTAACAAGGAGTGTGCTAACAAATTTGGAATTGATGATCCATTAGAAGCGATAGGTAAAACTGACTTCGACTTTTTTGATATAGAACATGCCCAAAAAGCCTTTGATGATGAGCAAAAAGTAATGAAAACCGGGCAACCAATCATCAATTTACTGGAGAGTGAAGGCCATAATTCAGATCAGGGAAAACATTGGGCTACTACAAGTAAATTTCCGTTTTATGATAATAAGGGTAATATAATTGGCACATTTGGGATTACGGGGGATGTAACCGATCAAATAGAAGCTGAAGAAGCACTTCGCAATAGTGAAAAGAAATACCGAGCTATTTTTAACAACATCCAGGATGTGTTTTATCGAACAGACTCACGTGGAATTGTATCAGAAATCAGTCCCTCAATTGAAAAATATTCGGGTTATAAACGATCCGAAATTATCGGGATTCCTGTTACTAATTTTTATTACCATCTGGAAGATCGTGAAAACCTGGTTCGCGAACTTCAGAAAACCGGGAAAGTAACAGATTATGAAGTACGGCTGAAAACCTCTGGTGGAGAATTGGTATATACATCTATAACATCCCATATTGTAAAAGATAAGTCAGGTAAGTTTATCGGTGTTGAAGGTATTATGCGTGATATTTCAGAGCGAAAAATTGCAGAGAAAAAACTTATTGAAAGTGATGAAACCCTGTCGAAGTTATCGGAACAGGTTCCCGGCACCATTTATCAATTTCAACAGTATCCCGATGGCAGTTCCCGGTTTCCTTTTGCCAGTAAAGGTATTGAAGAAAATTACGAAGTTACTCCTGAGGAAGTTAAAAATGATGCATCCAAAGCGATTTCAAGATCACATAGTGACGATTTAAATCGATTAATGGAAAGCATTAATCACTCCTTCCGTACATTAAGCGATTGGGAATTAGAATATCGGGTTGATCTTCCTAAAAAAGGAGTTCGTTGGTTACTCGGTAACGCAAGGCCTAAAAAGCAAGATGATGGCAGTGTTGTTTGGCATGGATACATCACAGATGTTACTGATAGAAAAGAGAAGGAAAATGCTCTTAATAAAACAATGGATATTGTAAGTGATCAAAATAAACGCCTTCTGAATTTCGCCCATATTGTTTCTCATAACTTAAGAAATCACGCCTCTAATATTTCGATGATACTATCCATTCTTGAAGAAGAAGAGGAGGAGGAGGTAAAAGAAGAGTTTTTTAATCACTTAAGCACCGCTTCGGACAGATTAAACGAAACGATTGATGATTTAAATAAAATTGTAGATCAACAAACAGTAGAAAAAAATATTCAGGAAATAGATTTCAAAGATTATCTCTCAAAAATTAAAGAGATTCTCACGACAGAGATCATAACAAAAAAAGTTGCAATTAAGCAGTCAATACCTGACAACTTTACTATAAACTACAATTCCGCCTACCTGGAAAGTATACTGTTAAACCTGATTTCGAATGCTATTAAATATCGACATCCTGATCGAGATCCTGTTATTAATATTTCTTTAACGGTTTTGAATAGAAAGCCGATTTTAACTGTTTCAGACAATGGTCTTGGTATCGATTTGGAAGAGCACGGCAATAAACTTTTTGGGATGTATAATACATTCCACAACAATGAAGATTCAAAAGGAATTGGGCTATATATCACTAAAAATCAAATTGAAAGCATGGGTGGTTCAATTGATGTAGAAAGTACTAAAGGGGTTGGCACTACTTTTATAGTTAATTTTTTCAATCGATAAAGACTCTGTTTATTCCACCACAATTTCAATCTCATCTGAGATAACTTCATCGCCCACTAAATAATCTTTATGATTGTTTGTACTTAGAGTTACCCGCATGGTATGGGTTCCGGGTGGTAAATCACCAATATAGTGCCATCCGCTAAAAATTCGGGCATGTTTTCTATTGTTTATGTAAAGTTGAGCATACCCCTCTCCCATTCTATGTTCTGAGCCACTTTGCTGTGGAGCAAACTCAAAATTTTCAGTTTCGATATTTAAAATCCATCCATTTAACTGATCATCCAATACCTGCAAATTTACGGATGGAATATTCTCCTCCCCTGAAACATCGATTGCAGCTTGTTCTATGTATTCAGTTTGACGTTCTTCATATTGATGCCAGGCGATATAACTATATGCCGTGGTTAAAACAGCTAAAAGAAGCAAGAAGTTTACAGATGTAAATGCCGCCCTTAAGCCTATTTTTTTATGAAATCTTACCGGTGCTTTATAAACATTGCCGGGGCCCTGGAGTAGAAATACTATTAACGCTCCATGAGCAAGTGTGTGGCCTATTACTTCTAACTTTCCAAAAACTAACGTGGTTGAGAAAAATACAAGCGTGATCACTAAAGCAAGTGGCCGCTGCAGAAGGCAGATTATCAGCAGATAGCCAAGGGCAAATTCAACAAATGCTGCGCCCATTAGAAAGAAATCAACATCAAACCCAAGCGTTAACTGAGGGTTTTGTTCAAGTATATAAAGTGCCCACTGCGGATAAATAATTTTTTCGATTGCCAGCCAACAAAGTGAAAACCCCACCGTGGCATAAAGTGCCGGTAAACGAGTCTCTCTTAATTTTACGTTTGATGAATCACTCACCATCAGATAATACCCGGCTCCGGCAAATAGCAGATGATCGAGCATGTGAAAAAAACCGAAGTTAATTACCGTAAATGAATAGAGCAGAATTACACCTGCACCGGTTATAAAGAGAATAATTCC
>JBGTFX010000435.1:0-3139 GCA_041747055.1 Balneolaceae bacterium | reverse complement strand
GTATAAGTGAGTACATTTATTGAAGTTTTTGAGTTTAATAGAAGGACTCCCCTCTCTTTCAAGGAGGGGGCAAGGGTTGGTTCGATAAATTTTATTTAGATATTTGATTAACCAAATAAAACAATTCACCTCCGTAAACGAGAACTGTTTCTAACAAGTTAAAACTTTTCTCATCTGATCATATTATTACGAATCCGGATATATCGATTTTTTAGCCGCTAAAAGTGTGTTTTTCATCAGCATGGCTACGGTCATGGGGCCGACTCCTCCCGGAACCGGAGTGATCCAGCTCGCTTTATTAATCAAACCCTCAAAGTCACAGTCACCTACTAATTTGTAGCCTTTTTCCGAGGTTTCATCAGCCACACGATTGATGCCTACATCAATGATAATCACTCCTTCTTTTACCATTTCTGCCTTAATTAATCCCGGCTGACCGGCAGCCACGATAAGTATATCAGCATCAATCGTATGCCGTGTAATATCCTTGGTGTACTTATGACAAATAGTAGTTGTGGCTTTACCGGTTGAATTTTCCCGGGAAAGCATGATGGCCATGGGTGATCCCACAATATTGCTCGCCCCTACTACAACGGCGTGCTTGCTCTTGGTATGTATACTGTAATATTTAAAAAGTTCTAAAATTCCGGCGGGCGTACAGGATCTGAACGTGGGTTGATCCACTGCAAGCCTTCCCACATTCATGGGGTGAAAACCATCCACATCCTTTCTGAAATCAATGCTTTCAATAACATCGTGCGAAGATAAATGATTAGGCAACGGAAGCTGTACCAATATCCCATCAATGGATTCATCGTTATTCAGCTTATAAATATCCTTTTTAAGTTCCTTTGGGGAGATGGTATCCGGTAAATGGGTGGTTCCCGTACTAATTCCAACATCTTTACAGGCACGGGTTTTTGCACCGATATAAGAGGTGGATGCGGGGTCGGTTCCCACCTGAAGAACCTGAAGATGAGGCCGGCGATTTCCTTGATTCGTCCACGCCTCAACATCTTCACGAATTTGTTTTCTCGTTTCTTCTGCTACTTTTTTACCGTCAATTATCTGTGCTGGCATAATTTACCTTTCGATGTCGTATTTTTTCATTTTATTGTAGATGTGACTTCTCTGAATATCTATTTCATCCGCTGTAGCAGAAATATTCCAATCGTTTTTTTCTAGTTTCTTCAGTAAATACAGCCTTTCTGATTGTTTTTTATACTCCTGGAATGTCAATGGTTTATCAACAAGCTCATTAAAATCCTGTGTACTATTAGAACTTATATTCATAAAAATAGATACATCATCACTGTCAATAACGGTATTATCTGACAGCAGAGCCAATCGTTCAACAGCATTTTGCAGCTCACGAATGTTGCCGGACCACGTCATTTTTTTAAGCTCTTCCAACGCTGAATCTGAAAATGATTTGCCGGAATAAATAATTTCCCGGTTGGCCAGGATTTTCAGAAAATATTCTGCCAACAGAGGAATATCTTCGGGTCGTTCACGCAGCGGCGGCATATCAATTGGGATTACATTTATACGGTGGTACAGATCCCGACGGAAATTATGTTGATCTATTTCCTTGCTCAAATCTTTATTAGTAGCACATAGAACTCGTACATCGATCTTAATTCGTTCTGCCCCGCCAACACGCATAATTTCACTTTCCTGAAGGGCACGCAGCACTTTTGCCTGGGCGTCGAGACTCATATCCCCAATTTCATCTAAAAACAGGGTTCCTCCATCCGCCTGTTCAAACTTACCAATTCGCTGTTCGGAAGCGCCGGTAAAAGCCCCTCTTTCATGGCCAAACAATTCACTTTCGAGCAGTTCAGAAGGAATAGCTGCACAATTTACGGCGACAAACTTTTTGGCAGCCCGCTTACTCTTCTCATGAATCCATTTTGCCGCCAATTCCTTGCCTGTTCCATTTTCGCCGGTAATAAGTACACGGCTTGTACTTGGTGCTACTTTCTCAATGGTTGATTTCACTTTGTCTAATGCCCGGCTTTCACCAACCATTTCACTCACATTGTTTAACTCTGTCCGGATTCTGCGGTTCTCCTCAAACAGTTCATTTCTAGAAAGGGCATTCCGAACACTGATGAGCAATCGGTTTAAATCAGGTGGCTTTTCGATAAAATCAAACGCTCCGATCTTTGTGGCTTCAACAGCAATTTTGATGGTACCATGACCCGATATCATAATAATGGGTAGATGCGGATTTGTCTCTTTTGATTTTTCAAGCACCTCAATTCCATCCATTCCCTTCATCTTAATGTCAAGTATCATCAGATCTATCGGAGTGCTGCTAATAACCTCAAGTGCTTCTGCCCCGCTTTCTGCTTCAATGATTTTATACCCCTCGAACTCAAGAATATCCTTAAGTGTATTGCGAATACTCTTTTCGTCGTCTGTTACTAATATGACAGGTTTTTTCTTCATCAATACGCTGAATATAAATAATCTAAAATCTGTTCATGCACTCGATCAACCAGGAATGTAGGAAGAGCGTAATTATTTGTCACAATAGTAACCGTAACACGTTCGCCCGATTGAGTTTCCAAATAACCACTCAAGGCTCTAACTCCCGACATAAAGCCCGATTTTCCAACAAATTTATTGAACATATTACTTCTGCCAAAACGATTCTGAAGCGTTCCATTCATTCCCCCTACAGATAAACTATTGTAGAAATCATCAAAATAGGGTTTCGATTGAATGTCAATCAAAAACTTATTAAGGTCTGATGCTTTCATCTGTGTTGCCGGTGCCATCCCTGAAGCATCCCTGAGCTGTACAGACGTAGTATCCATTCCCATGCCGTTCATATACTCTTTTATAACCTTTAAGCCAAGTTCTGTAGATCCCTGAACCCCAACTTTCTCTACAGCTAACGTTTTCAAAAGCATTTCAGCATAAAAGTTGTCACTCTCCCTGTTCATCCACATGATCATTTTGTGCAGGGGCTCGGATTGATGAGTATCGATTTCCATAAAACCTTCGGCGTCCCAATCGTAATGATCCTTGTCAATTAAAAGTTGCCCTAATACACGTATGCCCCTCAGCTCCAGATATCGTTTGAAAGTATCCACAAAATAGAGTGATGGATTATTTACGCTTAATGGCT
>JBGTFX010000434.1:0-1623 GCA_041747055.1 Balneolaceae bacterium | reverse complement strand
CACTCGTGGAAAGTGGCACTATATGCTCCGAAACAAGTGGCACCATTTGACCGAAATATCCAACTATTAGGTGTAATTGCCGGAACGGCCCCTTTTTCTCCCAATATTTCTAAAATTGCCAACAAGCTGAAAGTTGGAAGAACTACCGTTTACAATTATCTGAAACATCTTGAAGATGCTCACATATTGAATTTAGTACACAAAACCGGGCGTGGCATTTCCGTATTACAAAAACCTGACAAGATATATTTTGAGAATACAAATTTAGCATTAGCACTAAATCATAAAGCAGAAATGGGGGCGCTCAGGGAAACTTTTATTGTCAACCAGGTACGGAATGCGGGGTACGACATACATTTGGCTAAACATGGGTACTTCCTTATAAATGATGATATTACTGTAGAAGTTGGAGGAAAGAACAAAACTTCCAAACAGATCGCCCAGGTAGAAAATGCTTACCTGGTAAAGGATGAAATAGAATATGCTGTTCAAAACACTATCCCCCTTTGGATGTTTGGGATGCTGTATTGATTTTGGGTCCCAACTAAGATCCGCAAAGTCTTTAAAAGACTTTGCGGATCTGACTTCAACTTACTATATACCTTCATGCAACTATACATCACCACATTCGGCTCATTTCTTCACATTAAAGACGGGATGTTCCAGGTAAAATACACCGAGGACGGAGAAAAAATTAAAAAGAAAATTCCGCCTAAAAAAGTCTCGGCTATTGTATTGGATAGAGGTACATCATTGACCTATGAAGCAGTAAAAACAGCCCTAACTCATAATATTGATATTGTATTTGCTGATGGGGATGGAGCACCTATCGGAAGAGTTTGGCACAGCAAACTTGGCAGTACTACTAAAATCAGGAAGCGTCAGCTCCAGGCGAGTATGAATGAAGAAGCCATTTTATGGATAAAAGCGTGGGTCACGGACAAGGTGAATAATCAAATCGATTTTATAAAGGAGTTAAAAAAACACCGAAAAGCTCAGGAGAATGAAATTAATAGTGTTTTAGAAAAAATGGATGCTGTTATAGTTAAAATTGATGCACTCCGGGGAGAAGTTATTACAGATATAGCAGATTCATTAAGAGGATATGAAGGTACTGCCGGACGATATTATTTTGGACTTCTATCTTCCCTACTGGTTAAAGAGCATCAATTTAAAGGTAGAAGTTATCGGCCTGCTGAAGATCCATTTAATGCCTTTTTAAATTATGGATATGGGATATTATACAGCCGGATTGAAAAATGTATAATGATTGCAGGATTAGATCCCTATGTTGGATTTCTACATCGCGATGATTACAATCAAACCAGTTTTGTGTTTGACTTTATTGAACCCTATCGGCCATTTGTAGATCTGACGATATATCGTTTATTCTCGGGAAAAAAAGTGAATAAAGAACATTATCATGAAATTACAAACGGAGTGGGTTTAACCAAGGAGGGGAAAAAATTAATTGTAGAATCCTTTATTCAACGGTTTGATATAGATAAAATTCGTTACCGGGGCCGAAACCAAACACGCATGAATTCCATCCAACAGGATGCACATACCTTTGCAAATAAATTGATAGAAATATAGATAAAGGACTGAACCAGACCCGCAATG
>JBGTFX010000433.1:0-3489 GCA_041747055.1 Balneolaceae bacterium | reverse complement strand
GCAATATTGCTTAGATTGAACCGGTAAATGAGTGCAGAGCAAGAAATTTGGGAACCAATAGGTTTCCTCCTGAGCCTTGCGCCCTGCACCATGAAACTTGTATTCTTTACCGCTTAGAGAACTGGAATTTCTTCCGTGCTTTTGGCTGACCGTACTTCTTACGCTCTACCATTCTGTCATCACGGGTAAGTAATCCTGCAGCTTTCAGTTTGTCGTGCACGTCTTCATTAAGATCGTCCAGCGCTCTTGCAAGAGCCAAAGAGATAGCGCCGGCCTGACCGGTTACGCCACCGCCACGAACAGTGACTTTAATATCGTATGTGCCGTCGAGCTCTGTTACTTCGAGAGGAAGCTTGGCAACATTAATTCTGGCTTGAGTGCTGATGAAATCTTCCAGGGGCTGATCGTTTACTACGAATTCACCTTTCCCCGGCTTGATGTATAAGCGGGCTGTGGACGTCTTTCTGCGACCTATGTAATTTTCTTTCGCCATGTTTTATTAAATGTCAATTTTTTCAGGTTGCTGCGCTGTGTGCGGATGCACGGCACCGGCAAATACGCGAAGGTTTCCAAAAATCTTTCTACCAAGTTTGTTTTTTGGAAGCATTCCTTTAATCGCGCCGGTCACAAGTGAAGTCGGATCTTTTTCAAGCATATCCGCTGCAGATGTGAAAATTTCACCACCCGGGTATCCTGTGTGACGGAAGTACATTTTCTGGGTCATTTTCTTCCCAGTCAATTTAACCTTCTCGGCATTGATAACGATTACGTTATCTCCAATATCCTGGTGAGGAGTGAATTCCGGTTTGTTTTTTCCACGCAAAATTGTTGCAGCTTTAGTGCCTAATCGCCCTAAAGGCTGATCTTCTGCATCGATAAGAACCCACTTCTTTTCGACAGTAGTAGGTGTAGCTGAGTATGTTTTATTACTAATCGTGTTCACGATAAATCTCTTTTTGTAATTGCAAAATTGATAAGTCGATAAAAATAAGGGTAAATAAGTAGGATTGCAATAGAATTAAAAACCTTTTTTCTTAATGCATTTTTTACTTAATAATTGAGCTAATCCTAATTTCTAATCACTCCAAAACCGTCCAGTCCCATCCCTGAATTCCACGATCATTTACCGCAATTACAGAAATCGGGTAATCAAGATCCACTCGCCGCAGAGTAATAGTTGTGTTTGATGTCTCTTCAATCTGCTCATCTTCAGATGTGTCCGTATATTTAATGCGGTAATGGCTAATGTCGTTTTCCTCGGATGCATTCCAGCTAACATTTACACGGTTGTTTCTGCTCCCGGACGCTTCAACTCCTGAAACTTTTGAAGGCGAATTTGCCAACATCATCAATGTGGCAGTAGTGGATCGCGAAACTTCCTGCACTAAGCGATGATTGATAGTTTCGAGCCGGTCGGTTGTTTGGTGGTAGTTTGGATTTCCCAAAATAGGGTAGGAGCCAATGCCACCGAGAACATCCCCATAGGCATCAAAGAAAACATGCGCGTCGGTAAATCTATAGTAGCGGGAATCGTACGTGATCAAATCAGAAAATAGAATGGCGCCGGAGTGCTGAACATCCCGAATTCCGTAGTTCGAGAATCGAATAGTGTTATCGAGTCGGTGGTGGCGAGTCCAGCCCATCATGTCATTGTTTATGACTCCTGCAGCCCGAAATCCATTTTTATCAGCAACGCGAACAAATTCCCGGGCTCCAAGCAGGCCTGACTCCTCCGCCGTAAGAGAAGCAAAAATAATGGTAGCCGGCTGCGGATTGGTAGCTAAAACCCGTGCCGCTTCAAGAAGGACGGCCGTTCCGGTGGAGTTGTCATCTGCTCCGAGGCTGCGTAGCACTGAATCGAAATGGGAGCTTAATATATATGTTACTTCCGGGTGAGTGGTACCCTCAAGGCGGGCAATTACGTTCGCAGTTTCAATGCCTTCTGCCGGACTAAACCACTGAAGTTCCGGCTCGTACCCAAAGGATTTCAGTGTTTCATAAATGTATGCACTCGCTTTTTGGTTGCCGGGTTGGGTCATATGCTTAGACCCAAAATCATACATAGATTTTTGATAGTTATAGAGACGGGTAATATTTATTTCCTCGGTGGCTGCTTTCACCGCATCATAAATAGGTGCGTATATCTCTTCCGCGTTAGCAAGAAGTTGTTGTTCGCTTTCCAGGTTCTTTTGGAGACGATCAATCAGCGTTTCATGTGTGATTTTATCCCCAATCCGAACCAGGTATACTCCCTGTTCGGGTGCAATAGTGTTGCCATCCCGCTGTGCTACATTTAATAGATAATTTCCATCAACACTCGGCTCCCAATCATTTTCCATCGAGACTGTTCTGACGCTGTTATTGTGGAATAGCCGATGAAACTCTTTGGTCTCCAAATCATACATATGTGATCGTCTGTGTCGGGCTTCTCCCATCATTCCAAGCACCTGATTCTCATTTAGAAAGTGGGGAAAAAGTTCATGCTGGATATCATAGGAAAGCCTGTCATGCTCGCCTTTTTCGAGATGAACCATATGAATGTCCCAGCTGATTCCCTCGCGAAGCATATAAGCAAGAGTGTTGCCGGCGGGAGAGAGCGCGGGATGCTGAATGGGATCTATAGAAGAAACTGCTTGAGTAGCTTCAAAATTACCGCCCGAAAGATCCACGGTATAAATTGACTGATTTCCAGTGCTGTTTTTTATAAATGCAAGACGAGACCCATTTTTTGATACCACAGAATTTTGACCTTCCCATTTCCCCAACCTTCCACTGTTTGTATGATGAAGGATGACTGAGTTCTCGACACTAAATTGGTGACGTTCTGCACCAACAGGAGTGGGAAAAGGTGACGAAGAGTTTGAGTGAAAGACCATTAAATCATGATTGATAATTTGTGGCTCATCATAAAAACCGGGTTCACTTGTAACTCTTTTAGGTGATGAATCCTGTAGATTCATTGAGTAAATATCACTTCGAGAATGATTACCGGGATTAGCTCCGGCAAACCAAAGTGTGCCGTTTTCATCAATGGTGGGAGTTCGGACAAGTAGATTCCCTGTTTTAACCGCTGATACTTCTCCTGAATGCAAATTTACCCGATTGACCGAAGTGTTGAGTGCCTCTTCATATTGAAGTTCATCCCGGGCTTGGATGATGGCATTTCGATCTCTTGTAGTGAGAGCTTCGTTCAGTTTTTGCTGAAGTGCCGCCGTTTTTTCGGTTACTTCAGTACGATGTATAATTGCATTTTGACCATCAGGTGAGAAAATCATTCCCCGGCCTTCCACAGTGTGAAGGATCTCTGTTCCATCACCACTGATTCTTGCCACCTTTACATAAGTAGAACCATTTGTAGATTCTTCCCACGAAAAAAGTTGATTATCAGGACTGAATACCGGATTTCTGCCATCAACAGAAAGTTTATCCACTTTATATCTCTCCCCGGTGAGGCTGGCTATATCATCAAAATAGAGATCGGCATCAGGT
>JBGTFX010000432.1:0-23913 GCA_041747055.1 Balneolaceae bacterium | reverse complement strand
CCCGCTTTCCGAAATTGGTGCTACTAAAAAAGCATCCCCGAACATAAATTGTGTGCTTCTTAAACCATCACCCTGAATCATCTTTACCCCGGATTGACGAGTAAAATGAGCATAGGTATAGATATAGGGGAAAAGTTCATTCCTGAGAGTACTATATTTTTTAAGTGTTGCAATTGCTCGATCCGAAAGGTTTAAACCAGATTCACTGAATAAACCATTTGAAGCCGGAAACAGAGTCATGATAGGATTAAAAGCTGCAAACTGAATCCACCTCATAATCAGCTCATCCTTTAGTGCTTCTTCAACCAGGTTCAAGCTCACAAGATCATGAGTTAAAAAGGGTATTTCGTACGTTGTGAGCCACGGGTTACTCACTTTTTCTATTTGGTCTTTCAACAATTCAAAGCCGGTAGATTCATACCCGGTATACCTGTTAACCGGGTATAGTTTGAATTCCTCATTATGTGTATTACTGATCCCGGAAAATGTTAACCCACGATGAATTCTCTCACCCTGAGCGCGTGTATTGTTATAAATCTCTCGTATAGTTTCCAAATTGGAGTGTAAAGGAAGAAGGGCAAAATCATAATACATATCCTGATTCACACCAGAAGAACGAACTCCTTTTCTAATATTGTGTTGATCAAAGAACGCAGAGATATCAGTAGATACTTCTCCATTTACCCAATATGCATCAACAGGAATTCCTCTCTTAAGCAGCTCCTCAATATCATTTTTAATGATCAGGTCATTATTTTCTCCTCCAAAAAAACCGCCGAAAGCCCATTGAGGTGGAATTCGGATAAACTGTTCCCTTTTCTGGTCAACAGGATCGAAACTTGGGTCTGTTGATTCAGGAAAACCCATTCCTTGTGGCGCCTGTTCGTTATTTAACGACAGTTGAATTTTATCGATTCTATATCCTGCTCTTCCTTTCGAATTAAATTCGATTGAATAGATTCCTTCCTCAGGAAATATAACCTTTACATCATCATTATTTTCTGTATCAGAAACCCATTCAGGAATTTGCCTCTGTGGAAGCTGTATAGTTGTGCTTTCTATTTCATAATTAACCTCATTAAAAATAGAAACATCTATATTATTCTCATCTGGATCGTCACTAAACTGACTGCTTAATAACCAAATTGAGTATTCACCGGGATTAGAAACATAAAATGTATAACGGATTTTCCCTGTTGTATCCGATTCGGTTTTCTGAGATGTAACTCCTAAGGTTGTATAGCGATGCTCCACAATCCAATTTTCGAAGTCACCATTAGACTCTGCCTCAATTGAGATCAATCCATTAATCTCATAATAATCAGCTCTTGGAAGCTGATTACATGAGATAAATAAAACAAATACAACTATTACAGGTGCTAAAATCTTCATTTCTTAGATTGTTCTTACCAATATTACACGAACTAAGCTCGTAATTTATAAGTAGAATTTTACACTAAGAAACTTGTCTGTAAAAGAAAAGATCTATCATGAGCAGTAGAGAAAATTGAAATTTTTCGCCACAAGAGCATTATATATTTACGTCTAAGCTCCAAAAAATGTACTGCTAACTAACGGATGCGTTTACCTGTTTTTTGAAATCTTTAGAAATCTTGAGCATGGGCACATATTGTTCAGGAACTATTACTTCTTCGTTTGTTTTTGGATTCCTGGCAACACGCTGAGCTCTTTTTACAACTTTAAAACTTCCGAAACCACGCAGTTCAATAGTTTCGTCTCGTTTCATAGCATCAATTACAGTATCTAAAAACCCTTTTACTACTGTTTCAGTTTCGACTTTTGTCAATCCTGTTGATGATGATATTATATCTACAATATCTGCTTTAGTCATAATTTTTGAGTTTTATCGTTTTTAGTTTTCCATAGTGCAAGATACACATAATCTAATGTGGCACTGATGGTTCAAAGAAAAAATAGTGATGAATCGTTCATATAGTTATCATTTTTTTCTAAAATAAAAGGGTAATTATTTATACCTTCGAGCTTACTTAAACCTAAAATGCTCATCATCGTCCATGGATCTATTTGAAAGTATTATTAATTGGCTCTTAGATATTGTTTGGAACACCCCTGAAGCTCTCCCTTTTATGGTAGTTCTTCTACTCTCTTTTGGTGTTTTTATAACCGCTCGATTAAGTTTTATTCAGATAACCCGATTCAGCCATGGATTGAAAGTTGTTAGAGGTCATTACGATGATCCTGATGATGAAGGTGATATAAACCATTTTCAGGCATTAAGTACAGCTTTATCTGCAACCGTAGGGATCGGTAATATTGCAGGAGTTGCGCTTGCTATTCATATTGGTGGGCCCGGTGCTCTGTTTTGGATGTGGATTACAGCTATATTGGGTATGGCCATTAAATATACCGAGGTTACTCTCGCACAGGAATATCGTGTAAACAACCCCGATGGCTCCGTATCAGGTGGACCCATGTATTACATAGAAAAAGGTCTCGGGCCAAATTGGAAGTGGCTTGCGGTAGCTTTTTCCATTGCCGCAGCAATTTGTGCATTTCTTACCGGAAATGCAGTTCAGGCAAACACTGTTGCAGATGTGATGGCAAGCGATTTTGATTTTCCTAAAGCTTTAACC
Organism: Balneolaceae bacterium; assembly: GCA_041747055.1. GTDB lineage: Bacteria > Bacteroidota > Rhodothermia > Balneolales > Balneolaceae > SW132. The sequence continues at coordinate 21,298 of JBGTFX010000432.1, read as the reverse complement.
GGATTTATCACCGCAGGACTTGTGGGTGCAGTTATTCTCGGGGGAATTAAACGAATCGGATATGTTACAGCACGATTGGTTCCTTTTATGGCAACAATTTATGTGTTGGTAGGACTCATTATTCTGCTTATTAATTACCAAATGGTAATACCTGCATTCTGGACCATTCTGTCTATGGCATTTAGTCCGGAAGCCGGCGTTCTTGGAGTTGGTTCGGGGGCTCTTATAGTAACTCTAAGTTACGGTGTACAGCGAGGGCTATTTTCTAATGAAGCAGGACAGGGATCTGCTCCGATTGCTCACTCTGCTGCAAAAACAGATCAACCTGTCCGTGAGGGTGTAGTTGCACTTCTTGAACCGTTTATAGATACACTCATTGTATGTTCCATTACAGGACTCGTTATTGTTTCTACCGGAGCATGGGATATGCATCACTCGGCAACCGTGAATCCGGCAGATGGTGCCATCGAATATGTAATTGATCAAACGGATGATGCCGGATTACAAAATGTTCTCATTTTTGAAAACGGTGTGCCTGTAAATGGGGAAATGAAACGTTTCTCTATAGCTGTTGATACAATGTATGTTAATCCAGATGAAACAGAATATTTTAATGGGCGGATTGAAGGTGCAGGAATTTCACCTGTGGTAATCACTGAAGATGGCCAACAATTGAACCGTCTGTATGGTGGTGTAGTAGAAAACGGTGCCCCGCTAACAGCACGTGCTTTTGAAATTGGCCTAGCCCCATTATCTGCTGGTGGCGGATTCCTGGTAACTATAAGTGTGATCCTATTTGGAATCTCAACTTCCATTAGCTGGAGTTACTACGGTGACAGGGCTGCTCAATACTTATTTGGGTTCAAGTCCATTTTCTATTACAGATTGGCATTTGTTGGTATGCACTTTGTTGGTGCCATTACAGCACTCACAACTATATGGGCATTCGGAGACGTAATGCTTGGTTTAATGGCATTTTTCAACATTATCGCTCTCTTTGCGTTATCCGGTGTAATTGTAAAAATTACCCGAAAGTATTTCGAAAATACTGAAGTCTGATTTAATAACTGGTAATTATGCACAATAATGTAACGGTAATTGAACATCCGGTTGTTGCGAGGGACCTTTCAATCCTCCGCGACAGAAATACCGGTATTGAGGAATTCCGAAAAGCAATGGCGCGAGTGGCAACCATTCTGGCTTATTCAGCCCTTAAGGAGTTGCCCCTTCGTGATAATGTAATCGAAACACCCATTACCAAAACAAAAGGATCAGAAATTGATACCGAAATTATTATTGTGCCAATTTTACGAGCCGGATTAAGTTTGGTGGACGCCATTATCAATTTTATCCCCGATGCAAAAGTTGGCCATTTGGGGATGTATAGAGACGAAACCACACATGAACCCGTTGACTACTATTCCAATTTACCCGATGGAATCTCAGAAGGCTTGGTTCTGCTGGTTGATCCTATGCTTGCAACCGGTGGAAGTGCGGATGACGCTATTGGATTTCTAAAGAAACAGGGCGCAAAACAGGTCCGTTTTATCTCACTAATTTGTGCCCCGGAAGGACTCGATCGAATCACAAAAAAATACCCCGATGTTTCAATTATCACTGCTGCTGTTGATGAGAAACTTAACGAGGATGCGTACATCGTTCCGGGATTGGGTGACGCCGGAGACCGATATTTTGGCACAACCTAAATTAATCGTTTTAATCGCTTGTCTTCTGACTTTTTCGGCATGTACAGAACTATCCGAATTTGATAATCAACGAGTGCAATCTGCACTTGGAGATTCTCTTGTTTCAACAACAGAAAGCTGGGATGTAGAAATGGTTCTAATGAAAGATGGACGCTCCAGAATTTTAATTGATGGTAGTTATGCCATTAGCTATCACACCGAGGATCGAAAACAAACTAATATCGATGGACCTGTGTACGTTCAGCTTTTTGACTCCGTCGGAGCCATTGAAACTGAAGCCTGGAGTAAACGAGCTATATATTATGATGCAAAACGGGAGTTTGAACTATACGATTCCGTACGAGTAGAAACCGTAACTCAACGAGAACTATACACAGATTATTTAAAATGGTCACAGGATTCAGACCGCATCACCTCTCCTGATTTTGTAACCATCATAACTCCTGCCGATAGCATTGCCGGATATGGTTTTGATGGACTAACAGACTTATCATCATACACAATTCAACAGCCGCGAGGCAGGGTAATCGTAGATTGACATCAAATAAACTCATATTTTTGCTATCGCTTTTGGGAATTTTCTTTTCGGCTCAACGAACAGATGCACAAAACCGCGTATTTATCGACCAAGCCGGAAGTGCCGAAGGAGTTATAATTGATGGACAATCTGTTCAGAAATTGCTTGATGATGTTGTTATCAGAACCGCAGATATGCGCATGGAAGCAGATAGCGCCTATCGATTTATTAATGATAATATGATTCACGCATTCAATATACAGATTGAAACGGAAGGTGAAATCATTTGGGCAGATACACTGTACTACGATACTATTACTGACTTTAGCCAGTTTCGAGGACGCGTCGTTGTTCAATCCGATAAAAATACCGTTTTTAGCCAAATTGTAGATTATATTGCCATTTTAGAAATGGTTATTTTTCGTTCTCCCGTTCGTTTCGAAGATAACCGTGGAACTCTTATCGCTGAATCGGGAATTTATTATCAAGCGCTCGACAGTGCTGTTTTCCGTGGGGATGTACAACTTGCAGACAGCACTCAATATCTGGAATCCGACTCCCTCTTTATGAATCGCGGTGATGACTTATATGAACTTTTTGGTCGGGTTTATGCGGATGATTTTGAAGAAAAAGTAACCTTTAGCGGAGATTATTTATATGCTGATTCTGCCGGATACAAGCTCCTCGAGGGAAATGCATGGCTGATGGAAGTAAGCGAAAGTGAAGCCGATACCACGCATATTCTGGCAGAAAAAATTGAAATACAGGAAACGGATACCACTTCCTCAATGGATGCTTTTGAAGATGTTCGAATTTGGTCTAACAAATTTGCCGCCATTGCCGATACGGCCAATTATAAAGATGATGAGGATAAATTTATTTTAAGATCCTCCCCGATTCTCTGGCAAGATAATATGCAGCTAACCGGTCCAATTATTGAAGCCACTTTCGAAAATGACGACATTAGTTTTTTACGATCGTTTACCAGGCCTATTGCTGTGCAAGAAGATTCATTAACCGGACGACTTAATCAAATGACCGGCGATACACTTCATGCCTATTTTGATGCCGGAGAATTGGAACGACTCATGGTTTTTGACAATTCAGAAATTATCTTTCACCTGAAGAATGATGACGAAGAACCTGATGGTTTAATGGAGCTCATTGCAGTGGGTGCCTCAACTATGTTTTTTAATAATGGAGATTTTGAACATTTTAAAGCAGAGAAAAATATTGATGGAAGTCATCTACCTGAAAAACCGGAAAATATTGGCCGCCGTCTTTCTAATTTTCAATGGAATCCTGATCAAAAACCCGGTCGTCCTTCTATTCGAAATACTCGTTTACCTGCAATAACGGATGAACCACTTTTCGAATGGCCTGAACGATACATCAGGTATCTTCAGATTCAGTTGGAAAATGAAGAGCAGGAATAACTGCAAAAAAAATCAACTACATTTAAGTCTACCAACTTTAAACCAGAATTTAGCAGATGTCTAACTCCAAAGAAGCTTTTATTGTTGATGCGATCCGAACCCCAATCGGGAATTTCCGCGGCACTCTTTCCCCTATCCGAACAGATGATCTCGGAGCAATTGTCATAAAAGAACTGATGAACAGAAATGCCGACCTTGATCCCAAAGCCATTGATGACGTAATTTTTGGCTGTGCGAATCAAGCCGGAGAGGATAATCGAAATGTAGCACGGATGTCACTGCTGCTGGCGGGTTTGCCGTTTACCGTTCCGGGAGAAACTGTGAACCGTCTATGCGCCTCAAGTATGTCGGCGGCTATTCACGCCCGAAGAGCTATTGCTGCCGATGACGGAGACCTTTTTATAACAGGAGGTGTGGAGCATATGACTCGAGGGCCATGGGTGACTTCTAAAGCATCCAAACCATTTGGAAACGATGCTGAAATGCACGATTCCAGTTTTGGTTGGAGATTCATCAACCCAAAAATGGAGGAGCTTTACGGAACGGAGGGAATGGGAAATACCGCCGAAAACCTAGTGGAGAAATACGGAATTGAACGTGATTCACAGGATGAATTTGCCGCTTGGAGTCAGCAGAAAGCCGGCAAAGCCAGAGAGAGCGGCAGGCTGGCAGAGGAAATTGTAGCCGTAGAAATTCCGCGACGTAAACAAGATCCACTAATTTTTAAGGATGATGAATTTATCAGACCTGACACGACCAAAGAAATCCTTGGCAAACTTCGTCCCGCCTTTAAAAAAAATGGCAGCGTTACGGCCGGAAATGCCTCCGGATTAAATGATGGATCTGCGGCTATGCTGATTGCATCAGACAAGGCTTTAAAAGATCACAACTTAAAACCGATGGCTCGAATTGTAGCATCAGGTGTTGCCGGTGTGGAGCCGCGGATCATGGGAATTGGCCCGGTTTACGCCTCAGAAATTGCCCTGAAACGAGCCGGATTATCGTTAGATGACATGGACATCATAGAATTGAATGAAGCCTTCTCGGCACAGGTTTTAGCCTGCACACGCAAGATGGGGCTGGCTGATGATGATCCACGAATCAACCCAAATGGCGGAGCGATCGCATTGGGCCATCCCCTTGGCGTAAGTGGATCAAGAATCCTTCAAACCGCCGCGATTGAACTTCAAAAGCAGGAGAAAAAATACGCTCTTGTTACGATGTGTGTGGGTGTAGGACAGGGATATGCAGTAATTTTGGAGAGGAGTTGATGATTAGGTGATTAGGGAATTCGAGGATTAGGAATTTAGGAGATTAGTAAATTAGGGGTTTAGGGGATCAGGAATTAGATGGTGTAGGATCTGTTGGATTATAATAGGAAGGATCTTCTTTGACAATGTTTGATTTTTGGCGATTTAGGTATGCGATGTAACCGTTTGTCATTTTTATGCATTCAATTATTTGATCCCGTAGTTCTTGGTAATTGCTCTTTTGAATATATTCGCTGTCCAGTGCAGTTATCAAGTGATCAATAAGTTCGTAGGCTGAACCTCTTGATTGTCTGCAAAATTGAATGTTTTCCTGATAATGATATCGACCGTATCCCTCAGAAATATTATTTCCATTGAACGGGATGATCTGATCATTTGATCAGAAAGTTTGTATGTTTCTTCTTTTGGAAAACTTCTAGAGATCTGAAAAATTTCATTTCTGATATTCCTTGCTTGTTGCCAAACCTTCAAGCTCTCAAATGATTTGAATTCGGAATTATGATCACTCATTATTAGATTTTGTTAATTATGGATCTAGGTAATAATATAAATAATGATAAATAACTGACCCCTAATCAACTACTTCCCTTATTTGTAATTAGCCTACAGGTATCCCCTAAATCACTAAATACCTAACCAACTAATTCCCCAATCAACTAACTTTCTATTAACTAATAAACTAATTCCCTTGACGTACGAATTTAATGGATACAAACCGGTCATCCACGAAAGTGCTTTCATTCATCCAAAGGCGGCGGTGACGGGAAACGTGATTATTGGAAAGAATGTCTATATCGGTCCGGGAGCCGCGATTCGGGGAGATTGGGGAAAAATCGTAATTGAAGATGGATGCAATGTTCAGGAAAATTGTACCATTCACATGTTTCCCGGCGTGACCGTTACGCTGAAGGAATCTGCACATATTGGTCATGGCGCAATTATACACGGCTCAACCATTGGTAAAAACTGCTTGGTGGGAATGAATGCCGTGGTTATGGATCGTGTATCTGTGGGTAATGAATGTATTATCGGAGCGCTCTGTTTTGTGCCCGAAGGAATGGAAATTCCAAATCGAAAAGTGGTGGTTGGGAATCCGGCAAAAATTGTGAAGGATGTGAGTGATGAAATGATTGGCTGGAAAACCGAGGGAACAGGCTGGTATCAGCGATTGCCACAACAGCTTCAGGAAACCCTAAAAGAGTGCGAACCACTACGGCAAGTTCCCGCTAATCGGGTGGATCAGGATGGAAATTATGACACTTGGGGAAAAAGAGAGAGTTGATCGGAAAAATCCGTCTGACCGCTACAGTTTTAATTTCACAAAGAATACATACCCTCAGCGGTCTGACGGATCTAATTTGAGATGGGATAAAGATCTCCCCTCGAGGGGAGTTAACGTTGAACGTTCAGCGAAACGTTTGAGGGGTGTCCTCGTGAACCAATTAATGATTTGTGGCTTTTTCACTTCCCCCTTAACTACATCCCTCACATAATCATCTAAACGATGATTATGATCTCCCCTCGAGGGGAGATCTACAGGTGCTATTTCATTAAGAAATAAATCCCGCCGGAATTCTGACTCCTGATGTCTGACTTCTGAGTACAGATTTCCTATATTCAAGAAAATAAATTCCAATCTACCATATAAAACAATGCAAGTAACCTCCTACTCTCAGGGAAAGTGGATCAAGAAAGGGACTGAAACAGAGCTGATCAGCGCCGTTACCGAAAAGCCGGTTGCCAATATGATTGAGGCCGATCTGGACTATAAAGCGATGTGTGAGTATGCACGAAATGTAGGCGGACCCAAACTGCGAGAGTTATCCATCCATCAGCGGGCGTTTAAAATCAAATTCCTGGCTCAGTATCTGATTGAGCGAAAGGAGAAGTTCTACAAATTATCGACCCATACGGGAGCAACCCGCCGCGATTCATGGATTGATATTGAAGGCGGAATCGGCACAATGTTTACGCTTTCGAGCAAGTCTCGTCAGGAGCTGTCTGATTTGCCTTTCCATGTGGAAGGTGGCGTTCAGCGGTTATCGCGTGGCGGTACCTTTGTAGGTCAACACATCTGCGTACCCAAACATGGATTGGGGCTTCACATCAACGCATTTAATTTTCCGGTATGGGGAATGCTCGAAAAACTGGCACCGAGTATCATTGCCGGTATGCCGTGTATTATCAAATCCTCCCCAATTGGGATGTATTTATCACACTCTGTGTTTGAAAAAATGATCGAATCGGAAATTCTGCCTGAGGGATCCATTCAATTTATAGCAGCCAATGTGCCGGGAGATATTTTTGATCATCTGATTAGCCAGGACGTGGTTTCGTTTACCGGATCAGCAACAACGGGCAAAAAACTGAAAGCTCATCCCAATATTATTGAGAACAGTATTCCCTTCAACTTGGAAGCAGACTCCCTGAACTGCTCCATACTCGGGGAAGATGTTACACCGGATATGGAAGAGTTTGATCTGTTTATCAAAGAAGTAAGTAACGAAATGGTGGTAAAAACGGGTCAAAAGTGTACCGCTATTCGCCGAACCATCGTACCTAAGAGTTTAGTTGATGATGTAATTGACGCGTTGAAAAATAGACTCTCAAAAAATACAATCGGTGACCCCTCAGATGAAAATACGCGTATGGGTCCGCTTGCCAGTTCTTTGCAAAATGAACGCTTTGGCGAACAACTCTCACAGCTTGCTGATATGACCGAAACAGTTTATGCCGGAGAAAACGGGAAGTTGAATGGGGCATATACTGATTCCAGAGTTCTTCTTTGCCACAAACCGATGAAAGTTGACGGCATTCACACAATTGAAGCATTTGGTCCTATGACAACTATAATGCCCTACTCCGATGCGGATGAAGCTATCGCCATCGCAAATAAATCAGATGGTTCACTGGTAGGGTCTCTGTTTACGGCTGATGATACCATCGCCCGAAAAATAACACTGGGATGCGCCCCTTTTCACGGACGATTTATGGTGATTAACCGAGATTCAGCTAAAGAGTCAACCGGTCACGGCTCACCCATGCCGCACATGGTTCATGGCGGGCCGGGACGCGCCGGTGGCGGCGAGGAACTAGGTGGGGCAAGATCAGTACTCCACAATATGCAGCGGGTCGCTCTGCAGGGATCTCCAACTACGCTGATGAATATTGTGAATCAGCACATTAAAGGAGCGGAGACAAAAGAGTCGGACATCCACCCGTTTAAAAAGTATTTCGAAGAGGTGGAAATCGGGGAAGCGTTAACCACTCATAGGCGAACCGTTACCGAAGCGGATATCGTGAATTTTGGGGGATTAAGTGGTGATCATTTTTATGCGCACTTTGATGAAGTTGCCGCAAAAGACTCCCTGTTCGGTAAACGAATTGCTCATGGATATTTTGTACTATCAGCGGCTGCGGGAATGTTTGTCCACCCATCACCCGGTCCCGTTCTGTTAAACTACGGGCTCGAAGATCTTCGGTTCATTGCACCGGTTGCCCCCGGTGATACCATTCAGGCAAAACTGATTGCGCGAAGAAAAACCGTTCGTCAAAAACGCACGACGGATAAATTTCCCTACGGCATGGTTTGGTGGGATGTGGAAGTGATCAATCAGGAAGATGTGCTTGTAGCGGAGTATACCATTCTCACGCTGGTGAAGCGGAAAGAGGGATTAGAGATTGATGAAGATTAGTATTTCAAATTTCAAATTGAAGATTTAGTGTGTCTAATGGTTCATCAAACTTTAACTCGAATTCAATTTCTTTACTAACAGATTGCCGGTCGTTTTGGGGACCATACGTAAATATAATCCTCGTCCCTTTTTCTTCAATTACCGAAACCAAAGTTTTTTCTAAAACACCCTCTTCATCCGTTTGTGCAACTCCGTGGGAAATAGGCTCATCCCAGCTGTCAATCATAATTGAAACCAAGAAATTTTGATAAGAAACTGGATCACCAGTCTCTGAATTAATCATCTCCGCGATAACAATGGCCTCAGCAGTTGCTATTGGAGGAGTAGTAATATCTTCTGTACAACTATTTATAAATGTTATTGCCAATAAAATTGTGATATATCTCATTATGATTTTATAGAATTTTAAAAGAGACTAATTACTTAACTATAAAAAAAACGCTTAACTACTAATTAACTTATGGTATTTACAGTAGTTCTAAGCAAAGCTGATTTCTCGATTATCAAAATATAGAATTCTCAAGATCTCCCCTTTCTTATCACCTTACATAAAATTAACTTCCTGTAACAAGAGCCTACTTAACACGAAGTCTACCAAACACGAATTAAATTATCTTCAGACATGCCACAAAATGGATCTGTTACCCATACAATTTCAGACAACATTTCTACCATCGAATTTTTTCATCCTAAAGGAAATTCCCTTCCCGGTAAACTTTTAAATGAGCTTACCGACGCCATCAAAGAAGCTTCCGTCAATGAAGAGTCTAAAGTGATTGTGATTCGCAGCCAGGGTGACGGAGCCTTTTGTGCGGGTGCTTCATTTGATGAATTACTGTCCATTTCAGATCTCGATGAGGGTAAAAGTTTTTTCATGGGATTTGCCAACGTACTAAATGCCATGCGCACATCCACAAAATTTATTATCGCACGAATTCAGGGGAAAGTTGTTGGCGGAGGAGTCGGTATTGCAGCTTGTGCTGATTATACCTTTGCACACACATCTGCATCTGTGAAGTTGAGCGAACTTGCCGTTGGAATTGGTCCTTTTGTTGTTGGGCCTGCTGTTGGACGAAAAATTGGTGTGGGGCCTTTTACAACGATTTCAGTCGATGCCCGTTCCTGGTATGATGCAAAATGGGCAGAAACCCATAATCTTTATGGTCAGGTTTTAGGGTCTGTTGAAGAAATTGACAAAGCGATTGCTAAACTTGCCGGCGAACTTGCATTGAGTAACCCGGACGCGATGAAAGAACTACGTGAAATTCAATGGCAGGGAACCGGCCACTGGAATTCTACCCTTGAACAGCGCGCAGAGATAAGTGGACGATTGGTATTGTCGGAATTTTCAAGAAAATTCATCGAGAAATTTAAAGAAAAGTAATAGTTCGTCTTGATTAAGCCGGGATACTATTTAACCCGGTTTACTCCACAACTTTCTCGAATAACTAATACCGGCTCAAGGTTTATCTGTTTTTTTTCAGATTGATCTCCCTCTATTTGATCTATAAGTAACTTGGCAGACATTCTACCTTTTTCATAAATAGGTTGCTCAATAGTGGTAAGCGGCGGAGAAGTGTATTCCGAAAAGCTCAGATTATCAAAACCTACAAAGGCATAGTCGTCGGGCACATTTTTGCCATTGTCTTTAACTGCAAGTAAAGCCCCCATGGCTAATGTATCACTAGCGCAAAAGACTGCCTCTATATCTGTGTTATTTTTTATCCAATTATTCATAGAGTTATACCCGTCTTTAAACTGGTAATCTACAACGCTCATAGTTTCCTCTCTAAACTCAAGCCCTCCCTCCTTCAACGCATCTTTAAATCCATTCAACCGATCGATAGATTCTTCCATCTCCAGACTTGCGAGAATAATTCCGATTTTTTTGTGTCCTGCTTTAATTAGATGTTCCGTAGCAAGTTTTCCTCCCAAATAATTGTCTACATCAACGGAACTGACTTTTTCCTTTTTAGGAATGTGGCCAACAAGCACAATGGGAATATCTTTTTCAAACAACACATCCCCAACCATATCGGTAACCTCTTGAGTGAGTAAAATATAGCCATCGAGCCGACGCTCGTTTAAAATAAAGTTTTGCAGATCGTCTTTTTTTGACCCTGAAACATAAGATAGAGAAGCAAAATAACCGCGATCTATACACTCCTCAAATATACCCAGGTGAATTTGCGTCCAAAATGCACTTCCCAAAGCTTCATCACCACTTTTTGTTACCAACACACCAATTTCATGAGCACTATTGGTGGCTAAACTCCGAGCAACTGAATTCGGCTTATAATTGTATTTCTCAACAACTTCCATTACACGGGCTCTCGCATCGCTGCTAACGTTTGGATGGTTGTTTAATACCCTCGATACCACAGAACGTGAAACGTGCGCAAGCTTCGCAACTTTATCGATATTTAAATTTTCCATTTTAAACCTCTTTTTAAATGGGAATTAAAGAGAAATAGTCTTTTCTGATCTATTAAGATAAATGAAAAATTAGATAGGTTTAAATAAACTCAGGGGTATAATTTTCAAGTTTTTTCCACATAAAAGCTGCTGCGCCCAAAAGTGCTGCATTTTTTTTACTCATTTCGGAAAGCTTAATCTCAACGGTTCCCTGATATATATTGATCAGCGATTCTTCCGTATATTTTTTTGTCGGCTCCAATATTAACTCGCCTGATTTGGCGAGGCCCCCCGAAAGAATAATCAATTCCGGGTTTAACAGAGTTATTGTAGCTGCCAGTTTACGTCCCAATATTTTACCCGTTTTATCGAATGCTTCGAGCGCCAGGGGATCTCCATTTTTTGCAGCTTCTGTAATTGCAATCGGTGTGATGTCATTTTTCAGATTTCTAAATCTACTTTTAATTTTACTTGTAGAAAGTAGTTCATAAACGGTTTTCAAAATACCCGGTGCAGAAGCATACGTTTCCAGACAACCCGATTTTCCACAAGCACAGGCACGTCCATTTTCAACCGCAATTGTATGGCCTAATTCACCGGCATGACCGGTCACACCAGTTACTAAATCGCCATTCACCACAATCCCACTTCCCAACCCCGTTCCAAGTGTAACAGAAATAAAATTTCTTGCACCTTTGGCAATACCAAACAACATTTCACCCATTGCCGCGGCATTTGCATCATTTGAAATACTAACAGGTAAATTAGTATACGATTCAAGAATATTTGCTACAGGAATTGTAGCCGGCCAAGACAAGTTAGAAGCAAATTCAATATCGCCGGATATGTAATTTGCTGATGGTGCACCTAACCCTATTCCCTTTATTACTAACGAACCATCAACTTCTTTTTTTAGAAGAGCAATTCGGTCGCATAGATTTTCAAAAAAATCCTGATATGAGAGTGACATATCTGTTTTTGTGAAATCATCAACAAGTAATTCACCACTTCTGTTAACCAGACCGAATTTTGTATAAGTACCTCCTACATCGACACCTGCAATAACATCCATCTAATAATGTATTCTTTACGTTTGGTTTTTGATGGATAATTCAAATTCTGAAACTCCATTTTTCGCAGCCTTAAAATCACGAAATAAACTGAAATTGCAAATTAACAAAACAATATTTGATAATTATGGAACCGTTTCCATCTGCTCTAAAGTGGATAAAGTGATATCTTGTATTCATTATCAGGCAGATAACTTTCTAAAAATATTGTACATGGATGACTTAAAATCGCAAATAGAACAAATTGATACACGACTGAGTTACTTCGAAAAAATTCCCACCGTTATTTATGTTGAAAGTTTAAAAGCATCCAAAGCCATAGCAAAAGAAATTGCTGATCTGATCAGATTGAAAAATGATCAAAACAAGAAAACTGTGCTAGGCCTCGCAACAGGATCAACTCCGGTAAAAGTGTATGAGGAGCTAATAAGAATTCACCGGGAAGATGGATTGAGTTTTAAAAATGTCATTACATTTAATCTTGATGAATACTACCCCATTGAACCAAAATCCCTGCAAAGTTACGTTCGATTTATGAACGAACATCTTTTTGATTATCTGGATATCCCTGAAGATCAAATTCATATTCCCGATGGAACAATACCTGAAACGGACGTTCACAAATTATGCGAAAAGTACGAGCAAGAAATTGAAAAGGCAGGTGGAATCGACATACAACTTTTGGGAATTGGTAGAACGGGTCACATTGGTTTTAATGAGCCGGGATCGCGACCCGATTCGCTAACCCGATTAATCACCCTTGATAAAGTTACCCGAAAAGATGCTGCCAGTGATTTTTTCGGTGAAGAGTATGTACCGCGACGCGCCATTACTATGGGAGTTGGAACCATTATGAATGCGAAAAAAATATTTTTAATGGCTTGGGGTGAAGGAAAAGCTCCTATCATTCAGCAGTCGGTTGAAGGTGACATCAAAGAGAGTATTCCAGCTACATATTTGCAGAATCATCCAAATACGTGTGTGATTTTGGACGAAGCCTCTTCTGCAATGCTGACTAAAGTTAATACCCCGTGGCTTTTATCTTCATGCGATTGGGATAATGCATTGATTCGAAAAGCTATAGTCTGGCTGTGTCAAAAACTGGACAAGCCCATTCTTAAATTGACAGATGAAAATTACAATGAAAATGGCATGGCTGATCTCATCGCTACACGGGGACCGGCATACGACATCAACATAAAAGTGTTCAACGAACTTCAGCATACCATTACCGGATGGCCGGGCGGAAAGCCAAACGCTGATGATTCCAGCCGCCCCGAGAGAGCTACTCCGTTTCCAAAACGATCTCTCATTTTTAGCCCGCATCCCGATGATGATGTTATCTCAATGGGGGGAACCCTAATCCGATTGGTTGAACACGGGCACGAAGTTCATGTAGCGTACCAAACATCGGGAAATATTGCTGTTTTTGATGATGATGTAATTCGCTTTGCTGATTTCGTGACCGACTATACAGAATCTTTTGGAATGCAGGAAGACAAAGCCGATAAACTGTTTCGGGATATTGATAAATACCTTAAAGAGAAGGCTCCAGGTCAGGTCGATTCTGATGAAATTAAGCAGATTAAAGGGTTAATACGTCGTGGTGAAGCAAAGGCGGCAGGACGATATTGCGGTGTGAAGGACGAAAATATGCATTTTATGGATATGCCTTTTTATGAGACAGGCCGTGTTAAGAAAAAGCCGCTGTCTGATGAAGATGTCCAAATAACTGTTGAGCTTTTGAACAAAATCAAACCACACCAGATTTATGCCGCCGGTGATCTATCTGATCCACACGGAACTCACAGGGTATGCCTGAAAGCAATTATGGAAGCTCTGAAAATCTGCAAAAATGAAGAGTGGGCACAAGATTGTTATGTATGGCTTTACAGAGGAGCATGGCAGGAATGGGATGTAAATGAAATAGAAATGGCCGTGCCATTGAGCCCTCTTGAGCTAACCAAAAAACGACGGGCAATTTTTAAGCATCAGTCGCAAAAAGATCGTCCTCTCTTTCCCGGATCAGATACCAGGGAGTTCTGGCAGCGATCAGAAGACCGTAACCGGGGAACCGCCAAAACCTATGATGATTTAGGACTTGCTGAATATGAAGCTATTGAAGGTTTTGTTCGTTATCACTTTTAGAAAGTTCTCCCCTTCGAAGGGAGAAAGCGAGCATCGTTCAGATGTTTGCTATGCTCCGGAGGGAGCCTTATTTTTGTTGATATCGGAGGCTCTCTCAACCTAGCCTGCCCCGGATGGGGCAGTATCTACAAGGGATGTCACAACATCCTGGTGATCAGTCTTGAGTTGGTTAAGATACCGCACCTCCGGCGCGGATGTTGACAGCCATTCTTTTCGTTACAAGCATCCCGCTCCATCCGGAGCGGTTTCATAAGGGTAAAAAACCTGAGATGGGATAGTTTCGCGAAGGAGAGGACTTAGCGTTTTTCAAACTTTTCTTCAGTTTCACAACCCCGACAAAACACCCCTCGCAAAATCATCTCAACGATGATTTTGATCTCCCCTCAAAGGGGAGACTTTCTTTTCCTCCCTTTTATGAAAGGAACTCCGCCCAACAGTTCTTATATTTAAGAGATAAAAGAAAATGCTAATAAATAAAGTTGTCTACCATGTCTAACGCCTATTTTAATATACAGGAGCCAGTAAACGAACCCTATCTTGATTATGCGCCGGGATCTGATGAGCGCAAAGCGCTTAAAGAAGTTCTGAATGAACTGCAATCAAAACAGATTGATATCCACGCCATTATTAATGGCAAAGAAGTAAAAACGAACCGCACTGAGGAAGTAGTTATGCCTCATAACCACAGTCATAAGCTTGGAACCGTTCATTTATGTGGTAAAAAAGAGACAAATCAAGCGATTGAAGGTGCGCTCGAAGCACGGAAAAAATGGGCTGAAATGCCGTGGGAAGAACGCGTTGCGATCTTTTTGAAAGCAGCCGACATCATCACCGGCCCAAAACGCTTTTTGATGAATGCCACCACGATGATGGCCCAATCAAAAACACCACAACAGTCAGAAATAGAAGCCGTGGGTGAGTTGGCAGATTTCTTCCGATTTAATGCATGGTATCTGACCCGAATTTATAAAGATCAGCCGCATTCTCCTGACGGAATGTGGAACCGAATGGAATACCGTCCGCTCGAAGGATTTATATTTGCGGTAACCCCATTCAACTTTACAGCGATTGCCGGAAACCTTCCCGCAGCTCCTGTCATGTGCGGAAATGTTGCGATATGGAAACCATCAACAGAATCTGTCTATTCCAGCTGGTATGTGATGCAGGTGCTGAAAGAAGCAGGTCTTCCTGATGGAGTCATTCAATTTCTACCGGGCGAAGGCGCTGATGTAGGTGATCCCGCAATTGAAAGTGAGCATTTTGCAGGACTCCATTTCACAGGTTCAACAGCGACGTTTAATCACCTTTGGAAAAAAATTGGAGATAACATCGGTAACTATAAATCATATCCGCGTATTGTTGGCGAAACCGGTGGTAAGGATTTCGTGTTTGCACATAACTCAGCAGACGTACATCGACTTGTGATATCAACTATTCGTGGTGCGTTTGAATATCAAGGACAAAAATGCTCTGCAGCATCTCGGATGTATGTTCCCAATTCGATTTGGGGCGAAGTTAAAGAGAAACTGACTACTGAGGTAAATAAAATTAAAGTGGGCGAAGTAGAAGATTTCTCTAACTTTATGGGAGCAGTCATCAGTCGTAAAGCATTCGATAAAATCACCGGGTATATTGACTTTGCAAATGATGCCGAAGACGCTGAGATTATCGTTGGCGGCGATTATGACGACAGCAAAGGCTACTTTGTACAGCCTACTGTGATCGTTACTACCGATCCACATTTTAAAACAATGGAAGTGGAGATCTTTGGGCCAGTTCTAACCATCTATGTGTACGAAGATGATAAGTTTGAAGAAACGCTTGATATCTGTGATAACACATCACCGTTTGCCCTTACCGGATGTATTTGGGCTCGTGATCGATATGCTCTTAAGCAGATGCAGGATCGCTTGCGCCAAAGCGCCGGTAACTTTTACCTGAATGACAAACCATCAGGTGCTGTGGTAAATCAACAGCCGTTTGGTGGCGCACGAAAATCCGGTACTAATGACAAAGCCGGGAGTATGGTAAACCTCTACAGATGGTTATCTATGCGAACGATGAAAGAAACCTACTCCGCACCTCTTGACTGGAAATATCCATACATGGGCGAAGAGTAAGATGAGACCTGACAGCGTGGCCCCGTGTTTTCGGAGACTCCTGTAAGCGTCTGATTTTTTAAAAATATTCAAAAGCCTCACAGAAATGCGGGGCTTTTTTATTTTGGTGATATGGTAATAGACATGATATTTCTATTTCTCAATACAACACGCACCGGCTCTAAATACCCAGGCGATTGAACTACAACCATTATTTGAACAGAAATACCATGTCTTCTTAAAAACTATTCTGCAATAAATATTTTGATTTATCAGTTATGTGTATAAATTAAAAATAAATACACATAACTAGGTAACCATGAGAACAAATATTGTAATAGATGACGAGTTAATGGAAGAGGCATTAAAGGTCAGTCGATTAAAAACCAAAAAAGATGCAGTTGAGCAAGGATTAAGACTGTTAGTACAGCGGAAAAAACAGGAAAATATCAAGGATCTTAGAGGCAAAATATCTTGGAAGGGCGACCTTGAAAGTATGAGAAGAGATGATTTATGATTCTTGTAGACACCAGTGTTTGGATTGACTATTTCAATGGAGTCTCAACTTGGCAAACAGAAATACTTGATGATCTTCTCACAGAAGAAACTGTATTAATGGGTGATATTATTCTCGCTGAAATACTTCAAGGCTTTGATAAAGATTCTGATTTCAGGTTAGCGAAGGAAGCACTGGATCCATTAGAATGTATGACCTTTGGCGGGAAAGAATTAGCGATCAAAACCGCAGCTAACTTTCGTTTCTTAAGATCAAAAGGAGTAACCATTCGTAAAACAGTAGATATGATAATTGGAAGCTGGTGTATTGAAACAGATATTCAGTTACTGCACAATGACAAAGATTTCGATCAAATAGCTCTTCATTTACCGCTAAGTATAATTGATAGAAAATAGTAATAGATATGATTACCCAACGCTGACAGATCCGGTAGGTGGTTGATCAAATTTCCTACTCAGCATCAATTCTCTTCTCAGCCAGCCAGCTAAACAGTGTAAAAAGCACAAACAGTACTATTGCTAAGGAATTTGCAACAGCAAAGACTTCAACAGAATCAAAATGACGTCCTCCAATCGATAGAGTTCCTGATGGTAACAACAAATCCGAAATAGAGCGAAAGGTCGTGCTTAAAGGTATTAGAAAAACAACCTTACTTCCAAGCTGACATGCACGGAAGATCACCTCAGGAAGGTGTTCAGCTTGGATTGCAGATAGTCCATATGAAAGAGCAAATCCAACGAAAAACGTTATCAAATGAACAACCACCCACATTTGAAACATGTCAGTCCCGGATACAAACCACATTAATGAAAACCAAAAAATTGTGGCATTTATCAATCCAAAAAATGCAGCAGCAATGAAAAAAAGCGTTTTGTTTTTGAAAGTGGTCAAGCTTTGGTAAAATTATGTTTAAAGGCTGTGAGGTGGTTATAACTCCCTATATAACTACAGTGATGATCTGAAAATATCTAATTTAACCGTTGCTTAAGATGAACTTCAATATAGTATTAATAAAAAAGCCTGACAGAACTAAAAGATCTGACAGGCTTAGTCACAAAATCTAAGACCTGGACAGCGTTCACATGCTTTTCTGATCCTGTCAGCGTCTCGTTAGGAGACATGGTATTTCTATTTCCAAAAACAGTAAGTTCTGACTCTTATCAACCACAAGATTGTACTACATTCGTCAGTTGAACAGAAATCCATGTCTTTTTCGTTACTAAATCAACTCATTCAACCGCTTCAATACAAATTCGTAATGTATATTTGTGTATCGGTCATTTGTGCTATTTAGGCTACTCTCTACCTCAGAGTGAAGTTGTCGCAGCTGCTCAAGCACGAGCGGCCTGATGTCTGACTGTTGAACGTGAAAGTCCGTTCTAAGATTTTTATATCCAACATCCGGGCGATAATCGGCAGGAGGATTTGACGCCTCAGCGGATGCTTCTGTAAGCAGATATTCCATTCGATCAAGATAAGCCCGCTGTAAATTTCTTCTGTAGGTATCTACAGTTTCTCGTGCTTGTACCTCTTTCCAGATACTGCTTTTCAGATCATCCAGCATTTCGGCAGGCCCATAGGTTTCATCTCCCAGCATGGCATGATTTTCTACCAATCGTTCAAGCCTGTGCGGAGACAACAAACTGTTTAATCCTGTAGTTTGATACCATCGAACCCGCTCCACAGTACCAACATGCTCAAACGTACGGAGTAAATTTGCATCCAGTAACCATTCAGGAGTAGCAAACAGATGCTCGTCCAAAAATGCCATCGACCGCTGCTGATCATCTTTTGTCAGAGCCGTATAAACCGGACCTTCCTGTCCGTGAGTTTTATGCTCTTCTCGGGATCCTCCAATCGCAGTGATCACACGTTCGGTCATACGTCCCCAGTGCACATACATTTGCATATAGCGCATCATCACTTCTTCGTAGGTTTCTCCCTCAACACCCATCCAGTTTATCAAATTAGGAATAACCCGATGCAGATTTTTCATCCCCAGCTCACTGGCACGAACCCAATCACTGCCAATTGATTCTGTAGTTTGAGTCGGATCAAAATCACTCGTGCCATATCCAAACTGCATTGCGGGATTGTCTGCTCGCTCGAGCACCCACTCATTCAACAGCTCACGCTCTTGCTCAGCAGTATCAAACTGAGGCAGATAAGAATACGCCCATTTCACAGCCCAAACATCGTATTCACCTACATTTCTGTGAACTTTCACGTCACCATCTTCGGGCTGAGCTACATAATTAAAACGCGTTCTTCCCACTACGGATGAAGAGTTTCCAAATTCGTTGGTGAATTCCGGCGAGCGAAGATCATCTATCGAATACGCTGTATTTCCTCTTTGATTATGAGGATAACCCAAAGCATGGGCCAGCTCATGAGAAACCACATATTGAAGGTACTGTCCCATTTCTTCCGTTGATAACTGTGGCTTTTGAACCTCAGGATTTCTTGGGCCGGTTTGACTCATAGACCACCAATGAAGTCTCTTCATCACGTTATGATGCATATTCATATGCGCACGGATGGTCTCTCCTGATCGCGGATCAATCACATCAGGGCCTGCATTTGCAGAGTGAACCGGAGATGTCAGGTATCGGATCACAGAATAGCGGGCATCCATCAGGCTAAAATCAGGATCATCCTCCGGTGCCATTTCTGCACGAATTGCATTTTTAAAACCAGCTTCTTCAAACGCAATGTTCCACTCGTTGATCCCTTCAATAAAGTAAGGCCTCCACTGTTCGGGAGTCGCAGGATCAATATAAAACACAATAGGTTTTTTGGGCTCTACTAATTCTCCCCTCTCATAAGCGTCCATATCGGATGGTTCAAGCCGGAATCGGGTTACATATCGCTTCACTTTACTGAACTGTGCATTATCACTAAAATCTGTTTGTGATACGCTGATCATTGCAACCCGCTCATCAAACAGACGCGGACGCATGGGCTCTTTAGGAAGCAATATCATGCTGTGATTTACTTCCAGCGTGATGGCTCCTGTTCTCTGCTGAGAAGGAGGACTATCGGCATTATAGGTCAGAACTGTTCTGATTTCTACATTCTCGGGAAAGCTTTTTGCAAACTCCATGTAGGATCGGTCACGATCCAGACTTCTAACACTGTACTGTTGACGATGCCTATTTTGTAGTCCAAATGTTCGTGAATCCTTCAGGTACAGATTACTGACATCAATTACTACGGACCCGTTTCTATCCTCCACAATTTTAAATACTTCTATAATAGTTGGAAAGTTGGAGTTTTGCACTGCCTGATACACCGGCATATTTTCATCAGCGGTATTATCGTATGAAACTCCGCGAAGATAGATGCTACCTCCTCTTCGCTCCCACTGAACCATTTGCTGCGGAGCTAAACGGTCGCCGCCCCACCCTAAACCCTGCGCCGTTTTTGCAATTCGGCTAAGGATGACCATGTCCCGACCCAGTAATGAGTCGGGAATTTCGAAAAAGAGCTTATCACCGGATTGGTGAATGGTAAACAATCCTTTGGCAGATTCAGCATTTGCCGGAACGCCCTGGCTTGATGCAGATCGATTATTTTCCGCGGTGGGGGCTGTCGTCTGACAAGCTGTGGAAACGATCAGGAATAGCGAAAGAACAGGAATTAGATATCGAATGGTAGAGAATGTTTTCATATAGCTGGTATAGTTTGATTTGATAGACCTCCATAAATAGGCAGAACTGAAATGATTCGCAAAGGGATTGCAAAGTTTTACGTGCCCAAGGTTCAGGGCCCAAGGTAACAAGGAGCAGGTTCAAGGTGAGCCGTCAGACCGCTTTTCACTTTCAGATTTTTGATTAAATATGAAGTAGCGGTCAGACGGCTAATTCATCTCCACTCTCAGATTTCCTCTCCCGTAACATGATCATGTGAGAAATACCTATTTGAAATAACCGTAATTTAATCAAAGAGTTAAAGTCTACTATCTAACTCTCATAGAGATGAAACTTTAATTCTGTGTGGCGTAGTTATTATATACACATTAACCTGATTTATGGAGCCATGAAAAAAACATTCAAACTACTGTTCGCTTTCGCTGCCCTATTTTTGCTTTCATCCTGTGGAGAGCGTGGACCTGTTGGACCGGAGGGACCACCTGGCCCCGATATATTACCCACTTCGTTTGAATTCCCAATTGATTTAACTCAAAATAACGGTTTTGAATTTTTCAGGGAGATTCCGGGACAAATTGAGGTTTTAAATTCTGACGTAATGCTTGTCTATGTACTTGAAGATTTCATAGAGGAGGATGATTTAGATGTATGGAGACAGCTTCCTGTCACAGATTTCAATAACAGAGGAACACGACTCTTTGATTTCGATTTCACACGGGTTGATATCCGGCTATTCCTTGATGCAAATTATGTACTCGGCGCCGCCGATGAACT
>JBGTFX010000431.1:0-4558 GCA_041747055.1 Balneolaceae bacterium | reverse complement strand
TCTTTAGGAACCTTTTTTTCCATCTGCATCCGTAAAACATTTTGTGCGAGTAAGATCATGTATCAGTTTTTTTCGATCGTGATCTGGTAATCTTCCATCACTTCATTGGCCAATAATTGTGTGCAGGCAGAATCAGCAATCTCTGTGGCCTCTTTTTCTGATCCGGCTTCTATATCAAGTTCAATAAATTTCCCAATTCGAACATCGCCCACTTCATTCAAACCCAGATTTTGAAGGGCATGGTGAGCGGCTTTTCCTTTTGGATCCAATATCGACTTACGTAGTGTAACGTTTACTTTTGCTTTATACATATCTGTTATTTCAGCGGTTTGATGACAGCCCGCAATTTAACCTTTCTGCGAGTCAGCCGCTACCTGATGTTTAATCCTTTCTACCAACTCAATTTCAGTTTGGCTTGATCGGTCCATCCACTCTAAAAATGGCCATCTTCGAAACCAGGTAATCTGCCGTTTTGCGTAACGTCGGGTCGCCGTTTTAAAATCCTTGACCATTCGATCGTGATCAATTTCCTTGTTCAAATATTGAATAACCTGCTTATATCCAACGGTTTGCAAAGCTTGTAAATTCTGCGGAAATCCTTCATCTAAAATCTGCTGCGTTTCTTGTATCAATCCATTTTTGAGCATTTCGTTGCAACGATCATTTATTCGTTGATGGAGCATTTTGCGTGGCCAGTGAAGCCCAAATACAGAAATGTTTTCCGGTTTGGTAAAGGAATCATCAGAATGAAAACTACTGAACGGTTTGCCGGTTTGCATCCATACATCCAGCGCGCGAAATATTCGCTGATAGTTTTTCCCATCCATTTTTTGTGCATAATCAGGATCTATTACTTCGAGCCTATTAAACAGAATATCAATTCCTTTTTCCTGCATTTCTTGTTCGAGAGAATCTAAATTTTGTTGGTTTGATGATGGAATTTCATCAAAAGGTTTCACTAAACCTTGCAGGTGCAGTGTACTGCCGCCGGCATAAATCACCCGTTTTCCTCTCCGCTCAATATCATCCGACCATGCTAACGCTCTTTGATAAAATTTTTGAGCGGAATCTTCCTCATCAAGATCTAAATTCGAAACATTGAAGTGCGGAACCTGCTCCAGCTCCTCTTCAGTTGGTTTTGCCGTTCCTATATTAATTTGCTTATAGCACTGACGAGAATCTACAGAAATAATCTCACCGCCAATTTCCTTAGCCAGTGAAACAGCCAAAGAACTCTTTCCCGAGCAGGTTGATCCGGCAATCATAATTCGATTCATGTTTCTTATTTAGTTCTGAAATGAATAAAAGATGACTTTGCAAAACCAACCCGTCTGACGGCTTTTAGTTAAGTTAATTTACGATTCAGTAATTGTTAGCCGTCTGACGGGTAATTCCTAAGCCTATAAAAGATACTCTTTCTATAATGGATTTAATAATCTAAGCAATAGCTTTTAGCTGCGGTTAAACCTACCACAGGAATAAATTTAGATCACTTTACAGGTTGCGACACGAGGTAAGATGTGTTAGTATAAGATGTCTATTAAATTGGCACTTTTAGAGTGAAAAAGGGGCCTTTTACCATCAACTTTTTGACTTCTGCATATGAAATTCAATGTATCCAGCAGCGATTTAAATCAGGGATTATCAGCCGTTATTGGAGCTGTACCATCTAAAGCAACACTACCTATTCTTGAGACCATACTTTTCGAAATTGAAGACGGACGTCTAAAGTTAACGGCCACCGATCTCGAAATTTCTATCATCGAATATATTCAGGCGGATATTGATGAAGAAGGCTCCGTTGCCATTCCTGCAAAGCGTCTGCTCGAAACACTGCGTCAGCTACCCAATATTCCGGTTTTCTTTGAAGTTGATGAAAAACATAATGTGAAGTTCAAAACAGACAAAGGAACCTATAAGCTGGTTGGTGAAGATGTATCAGATTTTCCTGATATCCCGAATATGAGTGAAGGTGTTACTCTTTCCACGGATACTGACCTCATCAGAAATGCCATACAGCGAACCATTTTTGCAGTTTCTACCGATGATCTTCGCCCGGCTATGATGGGAGTCTTCTTTGACATCGACTCTGACGGCAGCAAATTTGTAGCTACTGATGGACACCGCCTGGTGAGATTCATCAACAAAAATTTAACGTCCGAAACCGCCCTCTCCTTTATCGTTCCTGATAAAGCGCTGAGCCTTGTTTCAAAATCACTGGATGGTGCCGATTGTGAAATGACCATTTCCGAGGATCATGCGCAGTTTAGTACAGGAAGTACGATTGTGATTACTCGCTTGATTAACGAGCAGTATCCAAACTACGATTCAGTAATTCCGCGCGACAACGACAAGATTATGATGATTGATAAAAATCAAATGCTTTCCACCGTTCGACGTGTTGCTGTTTTTTCAAGCACTACAACCCGCCAAATTCGCCTGCAGCTTGCTGCCGATAAACTCACCATTCGCGCTGAAGATCTCGACATGAGCAGTGAAGCAAAAGAAACCATTACCTGCGAATATGGAGATGGAGAAATGGAGATCGGATTTAACGCCAAATATTTGGCTGATATTCTCAGCAATGTGGATGGCGATGAAGCAAAATTTGAATTTTCTACCCCAAATCGAGCGGGTATTGTTAAACCTGCCGATGAAGATGAAGGTCAGGAGATGCTAATGCTTGTTATGCCGGTTATGCTTAACAGCTATGCATAAATATGTCATCAACAATTACACTTACAACTGATTTTGGCCTTCAAGATCACTATGTGAGTGTGTTAAAAGCCGTGATGCTTGAAATAACACCAAATTCACGGTTTATTGATATATCCCATCAAATTCCACCGCAGGATATTATGGCCGGAGCCTGGGTTGTGCGAAATGCTGCCATGCTCTTTCCTCCGAACTCTGTTCATCTTGTGGTGGTTGACCCCGGAGTGGGAACAGACAGAAAACCGGTAGCTTTGAAAATTAAGGATCAATATTTTGTAGGTCCTGATAACGGCATTTTCTCATTAATTGGCGATGAATATGAGTACAAAGCCATTACGCTCAACCAAAAAACGTACTGGAGAAACAATCCCGCGCCTACTTTTCACGGAAGAGATATTTTTGCGCCGGTTGCCGCCCATCTTGCAAACGGAGTTCCATTTGAAAAAATGGGAGAGCCGCTGAAAGAACTTGTCACCTATCGCTGGGCCGTTCCTATTTCCGATAAAGATGGAATTCAGGGCTGGATTGTTCATATCGATCGATATGGAAATCTTATCTCAAATATTTCCGAAACGCTTATCAAAGAGTTTGGGGGGCCATCAAAGCTTAGGGTTTACGTTGGGAATACTATTCTTGATGAATTGGTAACCACCTTTGCTGCCGTTCCCGACGGGGAACCGGCTGCATATATTGGCAGTTCAGGTATGCTCGAAATCGCCATCAATAAAGGCAACGCCCGAGAGATGCTTGGTGTTGAGAAAGGAGCGCAACTATCGATGATCGTTCAGAAATAGTGCAACACCTGTTCGTAAGGCTCGTACAGTTGATAGTTGTCAATCCAAATCAATCATCCTATGAAACTTCGTTCTCCCGTTAACGATCAAGCGGTAATTACTCTTCCCGAGCAGGTTTCTGACCTGCAAAAGCCATTTTCCGGCACTGTTTGCTCATCCATGGGCGACGAATACCGGATTGAAAATAACATTGTGAATCTCATCACAAAGCAGAAAGATTTTACGCTGGCTCAAAGCACAAATCACTGGACAATTACTGCATCTCTTTATGAAGATCTGTGGAGAAAACGTTCACTTTCGTTGTTAACGGGAGAGCCATTTCCGATAGAAAAAGAGAATGAGTTGCTCATTGACTGGGTAAATCCAAAATCGGGAGGGGTTTATCTTGATGTGGGCTGTTCTACGGCGCTTTATGCAAGAGCATTAAAAAAAGCTTCACCTGACAGCAATGTTGTTGCGGTCGATTTTTCCAAACAGATGTTAACAGAGGCACGACTAAAAGCAGAGGCCGATCAAACTGATCTCTATTTGATAAAAGCCGACGCCCGCGACATGCCTTTCTACGGGAAAACATTTGATGGAGTTGTAATGGGAGGGACATTAAATGAATTAAGTGACGAATTGAAGGTTCTCTTTGAATGCAGAAGAGTCTTAAAAGAGGGTGGCGTGATGTTTATAATGCATCTAATCAAATCAGAATATTGGTATGGTCGTCTAATGCAAGACTCTGCAGAATGGGGAGGACTTCAGTTTTGGTCTGTTGAAGAGAGTAACAAGTTATTTGAAAGAGCAGACTTTAAAATTGAAGATCAATTCACAAAAGGAATCGTCTGTTTTACTAAACTAAGGGCTTAAATAACATTAGAGCTTACTTAAAGAATAAATCTAAGTTTAACAGTACCTTAATTTTGATTTTTCCCCATTAAGTCGTTGATTGAAGAATATCAAAATAAAAGAGAATTCATTGAGAATAGCACTTAAATAAGCCATGGGGACAAATTATGATGCGATCAAATAAACTATCCACTTTCAAATATCTATTAGTCGCT
>JBGTFX010000430.1:0-14716 GCA_041747055.1 Balneolaceae bacterium | reverse complement strand
TGCGAGCCAATTATCAAATTTTGACCGTAAAACAACAACCCCGGCATAGGGAGGTTCATTAAAATGGGAAGATTTAAAATCGACCGTAAAGGTGGACTGATCATCCATGAAAGTGAGTCGACGCTGGTTGATGTAGCGATCCCACCCGGCATCTTCTTCCCAATAATTAGGGACGAGCTTAGCGAGATCGGTACCCCACAATACTCCACCGGATACGTTTTTTGATCCCGGGAATTCTCCCTTTTCAATCAGGAGAAACTTCATGTTGTTTTTCGCCAGAGTCATCGCAGCAGGGAGCCCGGCAACACCGGCGCCAACGATTATACAATCAAATTTTTCTTCCATAGACTTAATAATTTTGAATGTTGAATTACTAAATTATGAATTTTACCTGCTTACGGCTGCTGATAACAGGGAATTCAAAATTCAACATTTACAATTCCGAATTTTTAAGATTTGATTTTTTTCAGTTCTTCGATAAAAGGAGGGAGAACTTTGTAGAGATCTCCGACGATACCGTAATCTGCGATATCAAAAATGGGAGCATCGGGATCTTTATTGATCGCAACGATCACTTTAGAATTGGCCATACCTGCCACGTGCTGAATAGCTCCCGAAATTCCGATAGCTATATAGAGCTGTGGAGAAACCACTTTTCCGGTCTGACCAATTTGCAAACTTGGATCATATATTCCTGATTCCGTCAAAGCACGTGAAGCACCAATTCCGGCATTTAAAAGAGAAGCCAATTCTGATATCAGTTCCTGGCCTTTTTCGTCTTTTGCCCCTCGTCCTGCGGCAACAACAGTTTCGGCCTCTGAGAGATCAATCTTATCACCGGAAGCGCTGATGATTTCTTTAAGAGTGATTTTCAAATCTCCTTCATCAAAAGAAAAGTCGATGGTTTCAACACTAGGATCTGATGATTTTTCAACTACATCATACGAACCTGATCGAACCGAAAGAATAACCGGTGAGCCTTCTGCTTCAACATTAGAAACAATCTTTGCGGCCATTACCGGCCGCTTTCCTTTCACGCCATTATCTGTCAATTCAAATTCTGACATATCAGAAAGTGAAGCAGCTTTTCTATTTGCTGCCAGTGCTCCCAAAATATCTTTTGAGCTTTCAGTTGATGCAAAAGCAAAAACCGATGGATTCACCTTATCAACCGCCAGCGAAAGTGCGCGTAGCAGGGGAGTATTCAGGTGATTTTTAAAGATGGGATCTTGTATCAAATAAACCGTAGAAACCCCATAATTTTTTAGCTGATCAACATATTGTTCTGCATTTGCATCAACAACCAATGCTGCTGATGACTGTCCGCTTGCTTCAGCCAATGCATTACATCGTGACAGAACTTCAAGGGATGATCGTTTAATTTTACCGTCATTTACAGAGATGTAGGTAAGTAGAGTACTCATAAAATTCTTTCAGTTTAATTTTTTTAGAATGGGTTAGACAAGATTCTCTTGTGAATCCAATAGTTGAGCAACTTCGCGTGCGATTTCATCAGGCTCGCCTTCATATTTTTTACCCGGCTCGCGCATTGATTTTTCCTCAAATCCCAGTACTTTTGTTTTTGCTGTGATGGATTCATCCAGTGTTAAATCATCGATAGAAACAGACTCCACCGGCTTTCGTTTTGATTGCATAATTCCTTTCAAACTTGGAATCCGAGGGTCATTCATATCATTCGAGCAGGTTACCAATCCCGGTGAGGGCAGAGCAATAATTTCCTGTCCGGCGTCACCTTGTCGTTTTACAATCAGCTGACCGTCTTCGTAGGAAAGTCCAACAGCATTGGTGGCAAATGGAAGATTGAGAAGTTCAGCAAGCATGCTTCCGGTCAAGCCGGCATCTGTATCCTGTGATTGTTTTCCACAAGAGATGAAGTCGTACTCCTTATCTTTAAAAAAGCTTGCTAACAAATTAGCATAAACATAGGAATCGAAATTTTCTTCACCGGTTGTTACAATGTGAGTGCCTTTGTCAGCGCCCATAGCCAAGCCTTTTCGAATCGTCTCTTTTCCTTTTTCGGGGCCAACCAAAACAACTTCAACTTCACCGCCGTGAGCCTCTTTTAAAACGAGCGCTTCTTCCAGGGCGGAAGCATCATAAGCGTTTAGAACATTTCTGTCAGCGTCTTGCACGAGCTGACCATCTTTAATTTGAAGTGGGGCGTAAACGTCAGGTACTTGTTTAATACAAACGTAGAATTTCATACAGCTAAAATTATTTTCAATTGATCGTTTTGGAACCGCTTTTCTAACCAGTGGCAATATATGAAAGATGCATCAAAAAAGTTTAGTCAGATCTGACCGCAATTCATAGATTGCTATTGTGCAAGCGATAGTAAAAGATGCACGAATTTGTACTCGAACTACCTTATATTTGATTGCTTGCGGTTCAGCCTAAACAAAGAAATAGAATCATATATTCAAAACTGATAAAAAGATCTTTATTGAGTCAGGTAATCATTTTCGTGATTATCATTGCAATCGGTTTGTTTTGGGTAGGCACGGAATCCATTGCAGAAAGGGTAGTGGCACTTCGGATGTTTCTGTTTTTTGCTGCCGGCTTGATCGCATTTTCCATTCCATTTTTGCTGTTCCCTGATCCTTACTCATCAACACTTCAGCTTGGAAATGTATCGGTTAAGGGAATTGGCAAACACATTTTTCAGCGTTCGTCTCTATTGGGAAAAGGAATTCTGCTTTTGATTTTTGTGATCTGCTTTGGTGATTTACATACTCCATTGGCGAATTTGTCAACCAAATTCATCTATCTTGGAATGGGAGTTTCAACATTTATGGGACTCTACTTATTAGGCGTAAGTCGTTATACTCGCAGCGGCATTGATTCTCAATTTTGGAAGGAGTCAGAGAAGGGTCGCGAGATGCGCAGAAAGTTTGCCGATTATTTGAAGTACCCGCTAGATCCCGGTGCAATACCGAGTTTGATTAATACTGTTTTAATTACATCTGTGGGGATGATTGCCGTTTCTATTGGTGCCGTACTGTATAACTCTTTTGGGGCTATTTCTGAATTGATTCCGGCTGTGCTTGTGTTGATGTTCGGCTTATTATCGTATCGGAAAACACGGAGTGGAATTCATCAGTACTATTATGCTACTAATGCTTTTTTCCGTGAGTTCTTTGGCGTTACCATTAAGGGGAAAGAGGAGAAGGAAAAAGTGCAGGTCCACCAGTTGTGGTGGGTTCCGAAACCGCTGAAAAGTCAGGTATGGGCATTGTTGTTACAGCTCGATCGAAAATTTCCTGCAGGGCGGGTGTTGTTGCTGGGCCATTTGATGGTATGGTTTATTTCGTACCAGCGCCCCGGAGCCGACACCATGGTTTCGCTTTGGTTATTGTTTGCGCTGATTCATCACGCCATAATTGTTATTTCTATGCTGCCGGAGTTTGCACCCGTGTGGTGGCAGGGTTGGATTGGGTCAACAACAAACTGGATTTTATCCCGCTTTTGGATGCAATTCCGATGGATTTTATTATTGGCCGTGAGTGTATATTTAAATTCTTGGTTGTTTGGATACCCATCATTCGAAAGTCAGCTGTTAATTTTGGCAGTCTATATTGTATCGTCATTTTTGGTTTCATTGGCAGGGAGTCTGTTTCAAAAAAGAAAATCTTATAATTGATCTGATGTTAAAACTGGAAAACATATCAAAGCAGTTTCGGGCGGGAAAAATCATCTTTTCTTCGGTTAACTATACGTTTGAACCGGGAGATTTTATCGGGTTGATTGGTCCAAATGGCTCTGGTAAGACCACTTTTTTGCGATTGCTTTCTGTGAACTCTTACCCAACGGACGGAACTGTATTTTACAACGATATTGATATCCATAAAGACCCGAAGGCTTTTTTAAAGCATGTAGGTTTGGTGCATGATGAGGAGAGTTTGCCGATGCACTTATCCGCAGTAGAATTGCTGGAGTGGGTGGTTCGCAGCAGGGATTTGTGGAATGATGAGTCCCAACAAATGATAAATCGTCTGCTTGATAAGCTGTCACTGATGGAAGATAGAGGTCAGCAAATCGGAACGTACTCCACGGGGATGAAAAAGAAGACGCAGATTGCAGCGGCGTTTATCATTGAGCCCGAGCTGCTTATTTTGGATGAACCCATGCGGGGGCTGGACGCATCAACCCGTGAAGTTGTATTGAATATGCTAATTGAGGCAAAGAAAGGTGGCGCTATTGTGTTAATTGCATCCCACACGATAGATCGATCGGCGGATTATATTGACTCGATTATAGATTTTCCGTTGAACAAGAAATGATTTTGACCAATTATCACGTTATTTTAACGGCTTGATTTTATCAGGCCCAATTTGAACTTACTGCTTTAAACTATTTACTATGTCAGAAATTAAGCTTCCGGAAGTTGACTTAAACATCTATTCGCCCAAAGATCCAGTAGAGGTTGAAGTTGTTGAGAATTACATCGTAACAAAAGAATCGAGCCCTAACATTGTTCGTCATATCACTTTTAATATTGCGGGTACAAAATTAGAAAATAATATTAGGGTAGGGCAATCGATTGGCGTTTTACCTCCGGGAGAAGATGAGAAGGGACGTTCGCATAAATTGCGTTTGTATTCAGTCTCGTCGCCAACTGCGGGAGAACACGGGAAAAAACATCTGATTTCTACAACAGTAAAAAGAACCATAGAGGAATTAGATAGTAAACTTTACCTGGGAATTGCGTCGAATTATCTGTCTGATTTAAAACCGGGTGATAAAGTGCAAATGACAGGTCCGAGTGGTCGGCGCTTTTTACTTCCTGAAAATGCACAGGATTTCAACTACTTGTTTTTTGCTACAGGAACCGGAATCGCCCCATTTCGTGGAATGATTCAGGAGCTGTTTGAGCAGGATTATAAAAATGATTGTGCCCTGGTATTTGGCTGCCCGTATCGAACAGACCTTCTTTATGCAGACTTTTTTGAGAAAATGGATGCAGAACATGAAAACTTCCATTATTTAAAATCCATCTCTCGTGAATCTCGTCGGCAGGACGGGTCAAAATTTTACGTGCAAACTCAGCTGGAGGAGGAGGAAGATTTACTATATCCAATCCTTGCCAAGGATAATACACTAATTTATATCTGCGGAATGAAAGGGATGGAGACGGGGATTTACAAGCAACTGATCAGACAAAATTTAGCAGAATATTTAGAGATCAAAAAAGAGCTGCCTGAGTCACTTGATGAAATTCCACAGGATAAATTTAAAAGATTTATCAAGCCTTCTATGAGAACGTTTGAAGAGGTTTATTAAAATCTTTAGTCTTTTTTACCAAAATCTCTCATGATTACAAATCTATAAGGCATAATTTTACCGCCAAACATATCAGTATATACCTGGGTAAAGACTGCACCAAGGAGAATGGTTTGGATATTGTAGTACACCCAAATTACAAAAATTACCAGTGAGCCTGCTGCCCTGTATGCAGCATCCACACCACTTGCTGTGAAGTATAGTCCTATTAAATATTTGCCTAAAATAAATAGTGCTGTTGTAACCAACCCGCCAACTAAAATATCTACCCAGCGGGCATTCACATCAGGCAGGATTTTAAAAATTAGTGTAAAGAAGCAGATGGCAAATCCAATGGTGGAGAGTTCTGAAATAATCCGGAAGATATCGAGATTAATATTTGGTATGGCTTGAATAAAAAATTCTGAAATAATCCCTACTACTGCCTCTGCCAGTAAAGACGCCAGCAATAGCAGGCTTATCAGTATAATCATGCCGAAAGAAAGAATCCTGTTAAGTAAAAAATTCCAGATGGAGTTCATCTCTATATCAGCCACATTCCATATTCTGTTTAGCGTGATTTTTAGCTGAGCAATTACAGTAGTTGCTCCAAATGCTACGGTAAGTCCGGCAATAATGGTCGTCCAAAATCCTGTTGTGGTGTAAGATATTTCGAGTAAAAAAACATTGAGGTTGCTTGCAATTTCTTCTCCGGCAAGTTCTGTCATATACTCCTGAATCTGGGCCGTTATAATCTCTTCACTTAAAAAAATGCCGGATAGTGAGATGATTAAAATAAAAAGAGGTGCAATTGAAAAGATTGTGTAAAACGCTATTGCAGCTCCTTGGGTTATGATATCATCATCAATTGCTTTGGTAAACGTACGAGAAATAAGTTCCTTTATGTCTTGATAAAGTGTCTTAAATCCCGGATTTGTTCTTTTCATAATTGTTTAAAAATAGCTTCTATTGCAGTATCAATTTCAGCGGTGGTATTGTAATAATGAGGGGAGAATCGAAAATACCCTTCTCTGGAGGAAATAGTAATACCCTGTTTTTTTAGATTATTAACAACTGTATCGCAATCAATATTATCACTCATGGAACAAGTAACTATGCCCAACCGATTCTTTTTTTCAACCGAACTGAGTATGGATATTCGATCGTCTTCTTGAAGTCGGTTGTAAATATGGTCTGTGAGAGAACAAATCTGGCTCGTAATTAGATCCGGGCCCACATCAACCATCGTTTTTAGTGATGCATTTAACCCGGCAATTCCAAGCATGTTTGGCGTTCCTGTTTCCAAATGCTGGTTTACCGGCAACCATTTTTGATCATAGTTAAACAGATCCCATGGCTCTTCAACTGACAACCATCCCGTTTTTACAGGAGTAAGTTTTGAACTGAGATTTTTAGATAGATACAATATCCCAACTCCCATAGGAGCCATCATCCACTTATGACTCCCCACCGCCAGTGCATCAATATTGGCTTCCTGCACATTAATTTTAGTTGCTCCTAACGCTTGGATTCCATCAACAATAAAGAATAGGTTATGTTTTTTGCACAAAGCTCCAATTTCAATTAGATCTGCACGAAACCCGCCTAAAAACTGAACGGCACTAATGGAAATCATCTTTGTTTTCGGTGTGATAAACTCAGCAATACTTTCCACACTCAATTGATGATTCTGATGAGGAACGTACCGAACCTTCACACCCTTGGATTCTAAAATCCGAAATGGTTGAACGTTTGTAGGGAACTCCATGGTATTTAAAATCACTTCGTCACCCGGCTGCCAGGTAAATCCACCCGCTACAGCTGATATCGCATCAGACGTATTTCCCATAAATGATATCTGATCAGGTGAACCGCCGTTGATGTAGTTCGAAATCAACCCGCGGGTTTCTTGCGTTAACTCCATACTTCTTTCCAGATTCTCAATCGGGGAGAGATGCCGCTCGTCAATAAATGAATTCAGCGCCCGTTTTACGGATAGTGAAAGCGGGCTAATAGCTGCATGATTGAGATAAATCTGACCATTTTGAGTATGCGGGAAATTTTGACGAATAGACTCTAATTCAGCTTTTTGAAAAGGTGATGACATTATATTTTTACTTTTCGTTGATCGATATGCGTAACTCCTGCTGAAATCGCAAACTTCATAGCATCGGATGGATCTATATCCAAAGGTGTAACAAATTTCGGGTCAACCAGGTACAGATTTCCGGATACGTTGTAGGAATGCGGACAATAGACAGCAACACGGTTTTCAAGTTCCAGCAGTGATAGATCAGTAGCAGTAATAAATCCTACCCGATCTACACCATCAACCAGTTTTACAATTACGGGTCGATTAAACCGCTTTTTATCTCCTACAAACGCTTCTGTTAAATCTTTAAATGCCGTGTAAATAATCTTTATTACCGGAATTTTACTGAACAGCTTATCTGAGTATACAATAAAAGGTCTCGATATAGCCTTTGTGATTAAATATCCAAGCAATACAATCACAAAGAAAGCGGTAATTATTCCCAATCCCGGAATTTCAATTGGCAGCCATCCAAAGAGTAGATTGTAGAGAGTATTATCAATCCAGTTTACCAGGGCGGTTATTACATAAAACGTGGCAAAAAGAGGGAACGCAAAAAGAAGGCCTCTAAGGAAGTAATTGAATATAGTTTTCATGAAGTCAGATCAAAAAGTTAGAATCAAATATACAGAACATCACACCAAGTAAAGAAGTGATCTTTCTGTAGGCATAAATAGCCATTAATAAACACTTTCCTATTTCATGGCCAATGCAAATTTTCCTATTTTTAAAGTCTGCTTTAAGTTATGTATTCAACAATTTGGTTTGATACGCTCATTGCAGTAAACGAAGAATCTAGATTTGAACCCATCGATTTATGTCATTTAAAACATCTGCTGAAATCAGGAATGATTTTTTTGAATTTTTTAAAGAAAAAGAGCATCTCATAGTAGATAGTGCTCCTGTTGTACCCAAAGATGATCCCACTCTGCTTTTTACTAATGCGGGAATGAATCAATTTAAGCCCATATTTTTAGGAGAGGAGCCGGGTTATAAAGAGAAAGGAAAAATCTGGAAACGAGCTGCAAATACGCAGAGATGCATTAGGGTGAGTGGAAAGCATAACGATTTGGATGAAGTGGGTCATGACACCTATCACCACACACTTTTTGAGATGTTGGGCAACTGGTCGTTTGGAGATTATTTCAAGGAAGAAGCCATCGAATGGGCATGGGAGCTTTTGGTGGATCGATGGGGATTGGATCCCGATCGCCTGTACGCTACTGTTTTTGAGGGTGATGAAACCGACGGCCTTCCGGTTGATGAAGAAGCAATTGAACTCTGGAAATCCAAAACAGGAATTGCCGCTGATCACGTTCTTAAATGCAGTAAAAAAGACAATTTTTGGGAAATGGGAGACGTCGGGCCATGCGGTCCATGCTCGGAGGTTCATGTTGATTTACGACCCGACAGCGAGCGAAAGAAACAGCCCGGAGCGGAGTTGGTAAATAAGGATGATCCCCGCGTGATGGAAATCTGGAACCTGGTATTTATCCAGTATAATCGCCAGCAGAGCGGCGAGCTGAAAACCCTTCCCAATCAGCACGTGGATACGGGTATGGGATTTGAAAGAATCTGCGCAGTATTACAGAACAAAACATCCAATTACGATGCCGATATTTTTACACCGCTTATTAACGAAGTATCAAGCCTGAGCGGAATTCCCTACGGTAACAATGAGAAGACCGACATTGCAATGCGTGTTATTGCCGATCACATCCGTGCCGTCAGTTTTTCTATTGCTGATGGAGCCTCTCCATCCAATGATGGACGTGGATATGTGATCCGCAGAATTCTGCGAAGAGCTATTCGATATGGATGGGATCAGCTGAATTTTAAAAAACCATTTATGTATAAACTGGTGCCGGTTTTAGGAGATCAGTTTAAAGATGTATTTCCTGAAATTGCCGGTCAGCTGGAGTACGTCCAGAATGTGGTTCGTGCCGAAGAGAAAAGTTTCTTTAAAACGCTAGGGCAGGGAATTGACCTGTTCCACGAAATGACCAAAGGCAAGGAAGAAGTAGCCGGCGAAGATGCTTTTAAACTTCATGACACCTACGGATTTCCCATTGACCTCACACAGCTAATGGCTCGCGAAAAAGATCTAAATGTGGATGTTGAAGGATTCGACAAGTTGATGAACCAGCAGAAAGAACGAGCCAGAGCTGCCGGAAAATTTGCCGGTGGTGAAGAGGCTCAGGAGATAGAAATTTTATCTGAGACGGACTCCTTTCAATTTGTAGGTTACCAAAAGCTCGAAGCGGAAGTGACGATTACTGCATTTCGGGATGATGAAAAAAATCCGCGGCTTTATCTGAATCAATCCCCATTTTACGCCGAGTCCGGTGGGCAAATTGCCGATACGGGAACGCTTACAAAAGGTAATGAAGTCATTCATGTGCAAAATGTCCGCAAGACCTCTAATGGGTTCGAACATTTTGTTGATAAACTTCCGGAAGACAAATCCGGTCGCTGGAAAGCGATAGTGGATAAGGAGCGTAGAGAAGAAATTCAAAAACATCATACTGCAACCCATCTGATGCACGCTGCACTGCGCGAAGTACTGGGGACGCATGTAGCTCAAAAAGGGTCGCTGGTGGAGCCTGATCGGCTTCGGTTTGATTTTTCCCACTTTGAGGGCGTCACCGAATCAGAATTGGATGCCGTTGAAGAGCGGGTGAATAACAAAATTCAGGAAAATATTCCTCTTGTTGAGGAGTATATGACGATTGATGAAGCCCGAAAGTTAGGTGCGATGATGCTGTTTGATGAAAAGTATGGCGATGAGGTTCGGGTCATTACATTCGATCCTGATTTTTCTGTTGAATTGTGTGGTGGGACTCATGTAGGAGCCACGGGGGAGATAGGATACTTTCGATTTTTGAGTGAATCATCAGCCGCGGCAGGAATTCGCAGGGTGGAAGCTGTAGTCGGACGAAAAGCAGATCAGCTTTTGCGTGATGAAAAGAAAGAGGTTCAGTTGATACAGAGAACAATAGGTACTCAGCAGAATGTAATCAAGGAGATTGAAAAACTTCTTGATCAGAATAAAAACCTTGAAAAAGAGCTCCAAAAACTTCAGCAAAAAGAAGCGGGTGGACAGCTGGAGGAAGTTTTAAAAGAAGGAATAACCATAGAAGGAGTTACATTGTATACCGGAAAAATTACCGGCGCCGATATGGATATGCTAAAACAGATGGGTTATGACGCTCTGCAGAAAGAGCCAAAAGGTTCGGTAATTGTTTTGTCATCATCGAATACAGAAGATGGGAAAGTATTTGTTATGGCTGCAATTACATCAGATTTGATTGAAAAAGGTCTTAAAGCAGGCGCATTGGTATCTGAATTAGGTAAAGTTGTGGGTGGGGGCGGAGGCGGTCAGCCCAATCTTGCCACAGCCGGGGGAAGGTTTCCCGAAAAAGTGGACGATGCATTTTCCACAGCTGCAAAATGGGTTGAGCAGCAGTTGTGATTAGAAGCTGAAAAATTCTGAAATTTTGGGTATACTCTAAGTCTGTAATAAAAACGAATATATAGAATTAAATAACGATGGCGAAGAAAAAGCAAGAAGCAATCTTTACCCCTATCGGGAATAACGGCGATGGAAACAGTGCAATTGATAAAGCTGTTGATCTTCCCGAAGCCACAAAAAAAACGCATAAGAAGCTTGGTCTGAGTGACGATCAGGTTACCGGAATGTATGAGCAGATGTATTTGCAGCGCCGATTTGAGGAGCGTGCAATGCAGATGTACCAAAAAGGAAAATTTGGTGGTTTTTTACACCTTTATATTGGTCAGGAGGCTATTTCTACTGGAACAGCCTACGCATTGAATGATGACGATGATATCATAACCGCCTATCGTGATCACGGTTGGGGATTGGTTCGGGGTATTTCTCCAAAAGCCGGAATGGCAGAATTATTCGGCAAAGCTGAAGGAAGCTCGAAAGGGAAGGGCGGCTCTATGCACTTTGCTAACGTTAAAGAACATTTCTGGGGCGGATACGGCATTGTTGGCGGACACATCCCGCTCGGTGGCGGACTTGCTTTTGCTAATAAATACAAGGAAAACGGACGCGTTACCGCTTGCTTTATGGGTGATGGAGCTGTTGACCAGGGTGCGCTGCACGAAACGCTGAACATGAGTCAGTTATGGAAGCTTCCGGCGATTTACGTTGTTGAAAACAATGGTTACTCAATGGGAACGGCTGCTCGTCGGCACACTGTAGGTGAAATTTATGAGCGGGCTCACGGCTACGGAATGAAAAATGCTGTGTTTAACGGCATGGATGTTTTTACTGTGTATGAAAACATGAAGAAAATCGCCGAAGAGGTTCGTGAAGATAACATGCCATACTTCGTGGAAATTCGTACTTATCGTTACAGAGGTCACTCTATGTCTGATCCTCAAAAATACAGAACGAAAGGCGAGTTGGAAGAGTATCAGCAAACAGATCCAATCGAGCGACTTAAAACGTACATTCTTGATAAGAAGTTAGCTACCAAAAAAGAGCTTGGGGAAATAGAAGAGCAGGTAGAAAATACGGTTTTAGAAGCTGTGGAATTTGCGGATAACGCTCCATTTCCAAAAGATGAAGCTTTATACGAAGATATGTTTGCTGGCGAGCCTTATTTTCATCACTAACAATTTCTGTAAACGCGCTAAACAAAATATTAAATAAACATAAAGCTGAAATATGGCTGTTTTACAATTTAGAGAAGCACTTCGCCAGGCAATTGATGAAGAAATGAATAATGATGAAAACGTATTCATCATGGGCGAAGAGGTTGCCGAGTATAATGGTGCCTATAAAGTAACGGAAGGCCTTCTTGATAAATATGGTTTTAAACGAGTAATCGATACTCCGATATCCGAACTCGGTTTTGCAGGAATTGGCGTTGGGGCTGCAATGAACGGGCTTCGTCCTATTGTTGAATTTATGACGTTTAACTTTGCAGTATTGGCGTTAGATCAAATTATCAATCACGCTTCTAAGGTTCGATATATGCTGGGCGGACAAGTTTCAGTGCCCATTGTATTTAGAGGTCCTAATGCTTCAGCAGGACAGTTAGGAGCAACTCACTCTGTTGCGTATGATGCAATGTACGCTATGTTTCCCGGATTAAAGGTAATCTATCCATCGGAACCCGGTGATGCCAAAGGGTTGTTAAAATCAGCTATTCGTGATGAGGATCCGGTAATCTTCATGGAGTCCGAGCAGATGTACGGACTAAAAGGAGAAGTATCTGATGAGAAAGATTTCACGATTCCAATTGGCAAGGCAAAAATTAAGCGTGAAGGTGATGATGTAACGATTGTTGCTACAGGAAAAATGTACCACATTGCGAAGCAAGCCGCGGAGCAGTTGGCCAAGGATGGTATTGAAGCAGAAATTATAGATCCGAGAACCATTAAGCCATTTGATACAGAAGCAGTGGTAAAATCAGTGAAGAAAACAAACCGCTGTGTGGTTGTGGATGAGACGCACCCGTTTGGTGGATTAGCGTCAGAGGTGGCATTCTTGATTCAGCGTGAAGCGTTTGACTATCTGGATGCACCCGTACAACGAGTTACGCTTCCTGATGTGAACGCTCCGTTTTCAAAACCACTTTTTGATTTGTGGTTACCGGATGCAAAAAACGTAATTGAAGCTGTAAATAAAGTCACATACAGATAGTGATTTATTCACTAAAGAAATTTAATAACTAACAAGATATATTAATTGATTAT
This sequence comes from Balneolaceae bacterium, assembly GCA_041747055.1. Taxonomy (GTDB): domain Bacteria; phylum Bacteroidota; class Rhodothermia; order Balneolales; family Balneolaceae; genus SW132. Next base: position 1,614 of record JBGTFX010000430.1, on the reverse strand, counting down.
GGCCGAAAAAATTGAAATGCCGAAGCTGAGCGACACCATGGAAGAAGGTGTGATCGCTAAATGGAATGTAAAAGAGGGTGATAAAGTCTCTTCCGGGGATGTGATAGCTGAGGTGGAAACCGATAAAGCGACCATGGAAGTGGAAGTTTTCGATTCCGGTACCATTCTTAAAATTATGGTTGAGGAAGGATCAGCAGTTCCATTGGGCGGCATTATGGCCATTATCGGAGAGGAAGGCGAAGATATCAGCGATCTATTGGATGGTGATTCTCAGCCGGAAAAAGCAGCTAAGACAGAATCTAAAGAATCAGATAAAAAATCTGATGACAAAAAAGAGGAAAAAAGTTCCGGTAAGAAAGAAGAATTTGATCCGATTCTAGACGATGTAAATGGAAGAGAAGCAAAGAAATCTTCCAAAGAGAAGCCTGAAACTCAAAAATCAGATGGACGTGTTAAAGCGTCTCCGCTTGCCCGTAAAATGGCAGAAGATAAAGGTATCGATTTAGCTTCAGTGGATGGTTCAGGGCCGGACGGCAGAATCATTAAAAAAGATATTGAAGATTATAAACCATCTGAGGCTCCTGCTACTGCTGTTTCATTTGAGCAGGCAGAATCTGAGGACGTGAAAATTTCTCAAATGCGTAAAGCTATTGCTCGACGTTTATCTGAAAGCAAATTTACGAATCCCCATTTCTATGAAACGATCGACATCGATATGGAAGATGCGATGGAAGCTCGTGCAAAACTGAATGAAGTCAGTGATGTGAAAATCAGTTTCAACGATATTGTAGTAAAAGCTTCAGCGGCTGCACTGCGTCGTCATCCCGATATTAATACTTCGTGGATGGATGATGTGATTCGCCGACACGGAGATGTAAATGTTGCAGTAGCTGTTGCCATTGACGAAGGACTAATGACACCCGTACTGCGACATGCCGATAAAAAGAACCTTCGTCAGATTGCGTCAGAGACCAGGGAATTAGCAGGACTGGCAAAAGACAGAAAGCTTCAGCCGGAACAGATGGAAGGCAGCACCTTTACCATTAGTAATCTAGGAATGTTTGGAATCGAGGAGTTTACAGCGATCATTAATCCACCAAATGCCTGTATACTGGCGGTAGGTGCAATTCGGGACGTTCCTGTTGTTAAAAATGGTGAAGTTGTTCCGGGCAAACGCATGAAAGTAACCCTTAGCAGTGATCACCGGGTTGTTGATGGAGCCAAAGCTGCACAGTTCCTAAATACCCTCCGGCAGATGCTTGAAAATCCTCTTTCAATGCTGCTATAGAGGAACTCAGAAACCCCTATTTTTAATAGAGTTGATCAAAAAGCCTTAGGAAATCCTAAGGCTTTTTTTGTTCAATGAAATTCTAATGTTTGTAAAATCCTATCTAACAGATGTTTAGACTGTGATTATTAGAGATAGGGACACTCACCTAAATATTAGAATTTTCTAATATTAGAAAATTCTAATATGGATATTTCGGTCAAATGGTGCCACTTGTTTCGGAGCATATAGTGCCACTTTCCACGAGTGATATTAGCGGTTAAAGTTCATGGGGTCAAGCGTTGTTTTTTACGTTGTGATTCCCCTGTAAGTTCAATACGGTGTGA
>JBGTFX010000429.1:0-17253 GCA_041747055.1 Balneolaceae bacterium | reverse complement strand
AAAATTAGTTGGGAGAGCGAAAAAAGCATTGGAAGTCATTGAGAATTATAATGTTGATCTCTTGCTTGCAGGCCATCTTCATCAAGGGTACACCGGCGATATTCGCACTTACTATCCATCTTCAAACCGATCTATTTTAGTTGCTCAAGCCGGAACAGCTATTTCAAACCGTGTGCGTCATGAACCCAACGGTTATAATTTTATCAGTATGGAAAACGGACGCACCGAAATTGAGGTTCGCCGATGGCTTGCTACCGAATCTACTTTTATAAAAGCAGACAGTATTATTTTTGAGCTTGAAGAAGAGCAATGGGTACCTCAAACAAAAGAAGCCAAACCGGGCCCCATTTTATAGTTTATTTATTCACCGCAACATAGGCTTCCTCAGCAGACTTTATACTGTCATAATCTCCCCTTAATGCTTTTAGCGCATGTTTTTCCCGTTCAATCTCCTGACGGGTTCTGAATTTTAAATATCTGAACAGGGTCACGGGCGGGCACCAGCCTTGCAGGGAATGCTGAGCAAAAAAGCCGGTAACTACTGCAGGTAAAGTGAGCCAGGATCTATTTTTTGTTGATAAAATAAATCCGGCAATTGCTAAAGTGGACATATTTACTGCTAAAACCCGCTCAATATCCCACTCTTTATCCAGCTCACTTATACGCTGTGAAATCACGTTTTCCGATCGGTCGAAATAATTCTTCACATTTTCAAATGTTTTTTGATCAATCACCTGCTTTACATGCTCTGCCGTATAATCTCTTACGCGATCTCCTTTTGTGATAAAATGTTTCATAGTTTCAATATTTAGGCTTCCGGTTAATTTATAAGCTGATTTTCAATAGCGTAATGAGCCATTTCAATATTCGTATTCAGGTTCATCTTTTCTTTGATCCTCGATCGATATGAGTGAATTGTGTGGAAACTTAAAGACAGTTTCCTGGCCACATGTTGAACGCTGTAACCGGCTGCAATGAGGCACATAATTTCATATTCCCGATTGGAAAGGGATTCGTGTGGAGGCCGATTATTGTGATCCATTTGAAGAGCCAATTGTTCGGCAACTTCCGCTGAAATATATTTTCTCTTTTCCGTTACAATTTTACGGATGGCCGTAATCAAATGATCTGTCGTGCTTGTCTTGCATAAATAACCCATTGCACCTGCTTTTAACGACCTGATAGCAAAGCGTTCAGCGGGATGAATACTTAACATCAGAATGGGAAGATCAGGGTAAATATTCAGGATGTCTTCTATTAAATCCAATCCACTTTTACCGGAGATGCTGATTTCTAAAATAAGTATATCCGGAAAGCCATTTTCAAGTAAACAAAATACTTCATTTCCGTTTTTCGCCTCTCCTGTAACCTGTATATCAAGTTGATTGTGAATTACTTTTTTTATCCCTTCCCTCATTAATGGATGACTATCAGCTATCGCAACACTTATCATACAATTACCTCTCCTTAAATTCTTTGATCAAAAATCGACCACTGGTTTTTGATATTGTCTTTGATTACGTCTACAAGCAAAAGAGTGTTTTTTTCAACAAATATTGTTGAGCAAAATGAGCTTTTACCTGTTACATATTAGAATCATTTTTCTGAATCAGCTACGGTAGAAAACTAATAAACTTACTAGAGGCAGGAGTTATAAATAGCTTTAAATGTTTTGCAAGATTAACTCTTCACCTCTTTGTAGTGTTTTCCTTCTTATCGGTGTGTCATCAATTCGTGTTTAAATATCGTATCTCAACACCAGCTTACTGACTGGGCTGTAATGGAAATTCTCTTTTGATGACTACCGCTTAAACAATGAGTGTAGCAAATTTTGCCACATCAAAACCGTGCTATTTACTATTTCTAAGGCTTGTAAATTTCGAAATATTACGTATGCAAAATAAAAATCAAGGGTAAGGTTCTAATTAAAATGAGCTTTACTTTTTAAAATCAAAAAAAGAGAAAGGAATTATGGAAGCCACTAAAACCAGAAACAAACACAAAGAAGAAGGACAGATAGCTAGAGAAATAGAAGATATAACCTCGGAATTTCCGTCTGATGCCTATTTATGGACGGCATTAAGTGTTATGGGAGTTTCCCTCACCTTAAAGCTGCTCGATAAGTACGATACTTCGTTATTTGTTGGACAATGGGCAGCCCCAATTTTGATTATGGGTGTTTACAACAAAATCGTAAAAACCCAGGGATCGGATTAATATTTTTTCCACTCAATAGGGTAACCCGTATATCAAGTATACCACAATTTATTAATCACAAATATAAAACGTAGGAGAACTATGTCATCAAAAACTCAGACACTAGAGAAGGATTCTAAATTTCACAATCTATTCCTTCATGAATTAAAAGATATTTATTGGGCAGAAACACATCTGGCAAAAACGTTGCCTAAAATGAGAGATAAAGCAACTTCAGAAAAGCTATCGAATGCTATTGATAACCATATAAAAGAGACTGAAAAGCAAATTGAACGACTTGAAGAAGTCTTCGAAATGCTTGATGAAGAAGCGGAAGGTGTAACCTGCGAAGCGATGCAAGGTTTAATTGAAGAGGCAGAGGAAATTTTAGCTGATACCGACGCTGATTCAATGGTAAGAGATGCCGGAATTATTATTGCCAGCCAAAAAGTTGAGCATTACGAAATAGCATCGTACGGCTCTTTAGTGCACCTATGTAATACAATGGGACTCTCAGATTGCGCAAATCTTTTGAGCGAAACTCTTGATGAAGAGAAGAAAACAGACGAAAAGTTAACTGAAATTGCCAAAGAAGAAGTTAACGAAAAAGCCATGAAGGAGTGATTGCATAAAACAAAACGGTAGAATGTTGGATAAACATTAACCCCTATGAATGAACAAGAGTTAAAAGAAAAAGAGCTGCCTAAGCAATCACAATCACTTCCCGGTGAAGAATCGGAATTGGATCCAAAACCTGAAATTATTCGGGGTACGTATAAAGGCAGTGAAAAACTACAAGACAAAGTTGCGCTGATTACCGGGGGTGATTCCGGTATCGGGCGCGCTGTTGCAGTCCATTTCGCCCGTGAAGGGGCGGATGTGGCTATTATATATCTTAAAGAAGATGACGATGCTCAAACTACTGAAGATATGGTAAAAGCAGAAGGAAGAGAGTGTATGGTACTTCGTGGTGATATCCGCAGCAGAGAGTTTTGCTTCCAATGTGTACAAGATGTTATTAGTACCTTTGGAAAATTGAATATTCTGGCAAATAACGCAGGTGAACAACATGTACGTCAGGGAATAAAGGATCTTGATCTGGATATTGTTGAGCGCACATTTCAAACCAACATCATATCAATGTTTTACTTGACACAAAACGCAGTTAAACATATGCATAAGGATGACTGCATAATAAATACAACCAGTGTAGTGGCTTATCAGGGGAGAAAATACCTGATCGATTATGGTGCTACAAAAGGTGCCATTACCTCCTTCACACGTTCGCTGAGTGATGATTTAGCTCCCGATGGAATTCGTGTAAATGCTGTTGCACCGGGACCAATATGGACTCCCCTGATTCCTGCTTCTTTTGATAAAGATCATGTAGCAAATTTCGGGAAGTCCACTACGATGGGACGGCCGGGCATGCCTTCAGAGGTAGCTCCCGCATATGTGTTCCTGGCATCAGAGGATGCATCTTATATGTCCGGTCAGGTAATTCATATCAATGGCGGGGAAGCTGTAGGAGGATGATTAAAAAACTCCTAATCAGCAGCTAAACCGGACGTTGATTTCTTTTTTTGAGGAAAGTCTGTGAGTTCATAAATTAGAGGTTCCAGTTCAAAAAGTGGGCTGGGACATTTCTTTACAGATATTCGTTTAGCCTCTCTTAATTCTTCGATATCCACAGTTATTGAGACAATATCATTCACAACTCTTACCATTTCAACAGGTACCGGAATGGCAAAATATCGTGTTGACCACCCAAAAAGATGTTCACTTCCTAATATGATGAATTCAACATCATTATTATTGGACTTTACCAATCCGGCAATAAATCCCATTACCTGACCTTTGTGATTGCTGATTGGAGCCCCAACAGAATCTTTTACAACTTCTATATCATGTTCTTTTAACTTCATAATATTCTCCAATTAATTGAAATTTCTCTTGAGTACTCCCAATTTGTTAATTAGTCAGCTCTCAACATTATCAAATAAGATGGACGCATCTCTGCCGTTAATGAATAGAAGAAACTTTGATTTTTTTGTAGCAAAAAATGTTACACAAGAATGGAGATAGAGAGAAGAGTTATTTTTTAAAACCATCAAAGAAAAAGTTGAAAACATATAGAAACAGCATGTAACAGAAATTACCACGTATAAACCCCAATGCTCGCTATGCAGTTTTCCGTGGTCAATGAATATTGTTAATGAAGTAGTGACCGAAAATCACTCAAACATAAATCAAACTTAAATCAAGCTATTATGGATTCAAGAATTATATCTTCATCAACAATCACTGGTAAAAATGTATATAACTTAGAAGGAGAAAATATTGGTGATATTAAAGACCTGATGATTAACCCAAGGGATGCCAAAGTGGCTTATGCCGTTCTATCATTTGGTGGTTTTTTGGATATCGGCAGTAAATATTTCGCCATCCCACTGGAGGCTCTGCAGTTTTCCAAAAGAGATGACACCATTAAACTGGATGTCAAAAAAGAAACGCTTGAAAATGCACCCAGTTTTGATAAAGACAACTGGCCAATGACAGCCGATAATGAATTTATGGACACCGTTTACAGCCATTATGGTTACGAGAATCAAGGCCGGGCTGTACATTAAATCCTGTCCCAAGGCTAGTTAAGCTTCTTCGTTAAATTATTAACCCTATTATAAAAAGAGGGTTCTTTTGTCCCACCTCATCTTTGAGGCCGATGAGAGAACTTTTCTTTTTTTACGTTTAAGAGAGAAAAACAACAATTCATCCATCAAGGTTAGAAAAATGAGCAATTCACGTGATCAAGAGAATGGTAAAAGAGATATTAATGAAAATTCTAAAAATGAGGATCTGGAAAAATTCCGTGAATCCTCTGATGATAAATATCAAACCACAGAGCAGGGGGTGCGGGTAAATCATACTGATGACTCCCTAAAAGCAGGAGTTCGGGGGCCGACTATCATGGAAGATTTTCATTTCCGTGAAAAGATGACCCATTTCGATCATGAACGAATTCCCGAAAGAGTGGTTCATGCCCGTGGTTCGGCAGCTCATGGATATTTTCAGCCTTATGAAAATGCATCCGAATATACCAAAGCAGCTTTTTTACAGGATCCATCAAAAAAGACCCCTGTATTTCTTCGTTTTTCAACAGTAGTGGGTTCGCGTGGTTCTGCCGATACGGTTCGAGATGTACGTGGTTTTGCCACAAAATTTTATACTGAAGACGGTAATTTTGACTTGGTGGGAAACAATATGCCCGTTTTCTTTATTCAAGACGGAATCAAATTTCCTGATTTGGTCCACTCCATCAAGCCTGAGCAAGACAACGAGATGCCCCAGGCATCTGCTGCACACGATACATTTTGGGATTTTGCTTCCTTAACTCCGGAAATAACTCACATGCTTATGTGGGTATTGTCTGATCGTGCACTTCCCCGCAGCTATCGAATGATGCAGGGATTTGGGGTTCATACGTTTCGTTTAATTGATCATGATGGAAAATCGCGTTTTGTTAAATTTCACTGGACTCCCACATTGGGAACTCATTCCCTCGTGTGGGATGAAACGCAAAAAGTTGCAGGGAAAGATCCCGACTTCAATCGGCGCGATTTATGGGAGGCCATAGATAACGGAGACTACCCGGAGTATGAACTTGGTTTTCAGATCGTTGAAGAGGAAGATGAACATTCTTTTGATTTTGATTTACTGGATGCCACCAAAATAATACCCGAAGAGGAAGTACCTGTAATTCCGGTAGGAAAAATGACTTTAAACCGTAATCCTGACAATTTTTTTGCAGAAACGGAGCAGGTAGCATTTCATATTGGTAACGTAGTACCCGGAATTGATTTTACCAATGACCCACTTTTACAGGGACGATTGTTTTCCTATTTAGATACTCAGTTGCTTCGACTTGGCGGACCTAATTTCGCAGAACTTCCGATTAACAGACCTGTTGCAGAAGTACATAACAATCAGCGTGGTGGATTTAGTCGCCAAAAAATCAACAAAGGAAAAGGATCCTATCTGCCAAATTCTATACGAGGTGGATGCCCGATGTCTGCGCCGGAGAATTTAGGGGGATACGTGCATCATGCCGAGAAAGTGGACGGACATAAAATAAGAGAGCGAAGTGATAGTTTTAAAGATCATTTTAGCCAGGCAACGTTATTTTGGAACAGCATGTCGGAACCGGAGAAGAACCATATTGTAAGCGCTGCCCATTTTGAGCTTGGTAAAGTGATGGATAAAGAGATCCGGAAAAAAATTATCTATGATCTGTTTAATAATGTAGATCACGAGTTTGCAGTTCGGGTTGCAGAAGGAGTAGGTATTGATCCACCGGAATCAGAAACGATAAAAAATCACGGGAAATCATCTCCTGCTCTTAGTATGGAGAATACTGTGAAGGATTCTATTAAAACCCGAAAAATTGCCATTCTTGCACTGGATGATGTGGATCAGTCGCAGGTACAAGATGTTAAAAAGGGATTAATGGAGGAGGGTGCACAGGTCCATATAATTTCTAAAACAGGTGGAGCTATTAGCAACGGCAAAGGTGAGATAGAAGTCGATAAAACATTTGTCACCGCTGACTCAGTAATGTATGATGCTGTTTTTGTACCGGGAGGCAAGTCATTCATTAAAAAACTCAAGAAAAATGGAGACGCTATTCACTTTGTAAACGAGGCATTTAAACATTGCAAACCCGTTGCAGCACTCGGCGAGGGAGTGAATTTTCTTAAAGAGTGTTCTCTTCCGGGCATCAATATTTCCACTACAATTCCCGGCGATTTTAAAGCAGATAAAGGAGTGGTAACCGGAAATCCCGGAAACCTTAATTCATTTATGGAAGCCTTTATTGATTCCATTGCGCAGCATCGACACTGGAATAGAGAGACGATTGAACAAGTACCGGCCTAACGTTTTGAGGAGGTGATACCTCTTTAGAAGTCTAAAGAAACATGAATTAGGAAAAAGAAGTTATGAGAGATCAATCTAACAGAAGTATACATGAAACTATAAATGAAAATCAGGAAATCAATGAATCATCTTATCCTAGCTGGGATTTAGAGGAATTGGATTTAACGGCACGATATAAAAAAGTAGAAGAATACTTTTTTGATAATGAAATAAATCAACACCGCCAGACTTTAAACTTCAACCCTTATAAACTCAATAGAAATGAATAATTCAAATCTGGATCTTGAAAAGCACGTGCACGAGGTAAAAGAATAAGTTAAACAATTGGCAAATGATCTTGGCCATCCCGAAGAAAAACAGCGGGTGATGATTATCTGGAGAGCGGTAATGCATACCATCCGTGACCGGATTCAAATTTCTGAATCATTGGATTTAATTTCTCCTTTACCCATGATTTTGAAAGGAATTTATACCACAGGATGGAAATACACAGAAAAACCTCCTTACGACTTCACCACTATTGAACAGATGAAAACCCAGGTAAAAGCATTGCAAAATCAATATGGTGAACAAGAATTTAGCTGGAGCAAATCCACCGATGAAATTATTTCTATCGTACTGGATTCTCTTGAAAGGTATTTACCGGAAGGGCAAATGGAGCATATTAGAGGACAGCTTCCACAAGAGATAAAGACATTGGTTTAATTCGTTCATCACTTGTTTTGGTGCTCCTTTTTTAAAACCCATTTACCATCCTTTTTTTCATATTTATTTTTAACAGCACCCCATGCCACCCGGTGTGATGTTTCTTCTCGCGAAGCATCATCCTGCCGGGCTGCGGGATCATCATATTCATCCTAGGCGCTGTTGTACGCTTCTCTGTAAATTTCTGTAGCAGGTCTGGGTAATGTATTTAGCAATGAATTGGGTAGGTCGTCTGTTCTTTTATATGGCATTTTCTCTCCGGTTTGATTTCAAATTCTCTTGCTTATGTAACTGATTGAGGGGCTGATTATTTTTTCAACTCGATTTCCTCTGTTTAACAGTGAATTCTCAAAATATTTTTACAGAAAAACTAGTAAATAACTTTCTGTAAGAGATGTATCAAAATATTCTAAACTTGAAAGATGGTAAGAGAAACAATTTTAAAGCATGGCAGTTAATCATAATTGCAAATACGCAGTAAATTAAGAGATTCGCCGTAAAATTTCGGCTAAGAACTAAACAGAGAAATCAAATCAAAGAGGAGATATTTTATGAAATACTCACAATTCACCTCATCATTATTTGGATTTATTCTTTTATTTGGAGCCATATTTTTAGCCCAATGCGATACAGACACAAGAACTGATAGAAACGACCAATACACACAAGAGCAAGTTCCCCGAACGGATGTTGACGAAGAAGATCGTCGCCATAACGGTACCGGTGTGGAAGGAGTTGATCAGCAGTACACAGGTGATTTCGAAACTGATCGGGATCAATTGGTTGCCGATATAGAAGAACTTAACGATAACTTAAGTGAAGAGTTATCAGACAGAGCCGATATCACTGAAGAACAAGCTGAGCAAATTGAAAATGATCGCACAGAACTGAGCAGAACCCTTAGAGAGCTTCAAGTTGCAACCGAAGATGATTGGAATGAAGTTAGAGCAGACGCCCGCCAAACCTATGAAGAGATATCCTCTCGTTACCAACAAAGAGGAAATCACATGATGGGGAGAAACTAATTTTGTTCGATGATTAATCGATCAACAGTTACAAATTAAGAGAGGGTAAACAGATAAAAATGTTTACCTTTTTTTTGATATAAAATCAATAAACATATGAATATTCCCGCTTTGGCAATTCATGGTGGATCAGGGACGGCTCCATCATCCATAAGAGATAAAAAAATCAAAAAAATGTACCAGAATGCACTGGAAGAGGCTTTATATGCGGGATTTACATTACTAAAACAGGATTATACTGCACTGGAATCCGTAGCAAAAGCGGTGTCTGTTTTGGAGAATTGCGAGCTTTATAATGCCGGAAAGGGGTCGGTATTTACCGCGGATGGCCAGCACGAAATGGATGCTGCAATTATGGATGGTAAAACTTTTGAAGCGGGGGCAATTGCAGGAATTCAGGGAATCAAAAATCCTGTGATGCTTGCAAAAGATATCCTTCACCACACTCCATTTGTTTTTTTATCGGGCAGCAAAGCTATGGAGTTTGCTCAACTACAAGGATTTGAAATTCATCCCCCCTCCTATTTTCACTCTCAGTACAGGTACGATCAGTGGCAGGCAGTGAAAGGCAGCGAAGAAGTTAAACTGGATCACTCTAAAGGTGATTATAAATTTGGCACCGTGGGTGCTGTAGCCGTGGATATCAATGGGAATTTGGCAGCGGCTACATCAACCGGAGGCATGACAAATAAAAAGTGGGGGCGCGTGGGTGACAGCCCACTTATCGGCGCCGGAACGTATGCAAATAACACAACCTGTGCCGTTTCCTGCACAGGCTACGGGGAATATTTTATAAAAGGTGTTGCGGCATATGATGTTTCATGCCGAATGGAATATAGTGGAGTGACCCTGAAACAAGCCTCGAATGATGTAATTCACAAACGTTTAAAAGAATTAGGCGGTGAAGGCGGACTCATATCTATCGATTCTCAAGGAAATATTTCTATGCCTTTTAACACCGAAGGTATGTATCGCGGGATGATGAATGATGAAGATTTTTTTACCGGGATTCTATGAGAAGTATTCAAAAGACACGCGAAGTCTCAAAAGACTTCGCGTGTCTCCTTTTCTTATAACCCGTTTGAGCTTATTGCTTCTTCTTTATGATGACGTGCATCGTAGTGTATTTCAGCTTTTTTCTCGCGAATATAATATTTGTCTCGAGTAGCCAAAATATGAACCGTTAAATTGGCCAGTGAAATAGGCACATAGTCGCGCAGGGTGTTGTATTTGTTAAAATCGAGATTGCTTCCATCAAACAACACTACCATTCCTGATCCAATAATTTCGCAAACATTTCCTTCGGTGATGATAATGCCAGTATCTTCACCTAATCCCACCCCTAATTTATTCGGGTGAAGAGCAACGGCTTCTGCCAGGCGACCAAATCGTCCGCGGCGAATAAAATGGCTATCAAAAATAACATCTGCCATAAAACCAAGGCCTTTTCCCCATTTCAGGTCACTTTTCTTCAAAACCGAACCATTGCGCCCTCCGGCAATCATTTCGGCAGACATTACAACAGAACCCGCACTGGTTCCGGCGATCACAAATTTTTCATTACAATAGCGATGAGCAAGCAACTTATGCGTTTCGGAATCTAGTATATATCTGCTAATCTGACTTTGATCACCCCCGGAAAATAGAACGGCATCGGCTTCTTTTATTCTCTGTAATGTAGTGGGATCATCTGCCGTTTCGCGGTGGCGGATATCTAATACCCCCACATTTTCTGCACCCAATATCTTAAAGGTTTGCTGATATTTTTCCCCCACTACTTCAGGAATTGCGGATGCACTGGTAATGACTTCTATTCTGCTTCCCCGGCCGCCGGAATGATTTATGATATCCTGAAGAATAAAACCTTCACCAAAATGAGGATGAAATTTCTCATCCTTCTTTTTGAATTCTTTCTTTTCAGCTCCGCCAATAGCAATAAGCGTACCTTGTGGAATCATTATTTTTTATGATTTAATTATGAATATAATGTAGGAAACTTTTGGATCTAAATAGCACAATTGAGAGTGAGTAAAGCTTCCAAAACACACCACAATATGGCTTTAATATAGCTTAAAGAGCATATTAATTTTAATGAAGTAGGAATTATGTAATAGAAATCAGGTATTACATAACCACTAATAAATGTTCATTCACTAATTTGTTGAAGTGACGATTTAAAGAAATTTAATCAATGTAAGAGGCGCGCATGAACATCCTAAACATCAAGGTCACTTGCGGGCCTAACTATTGGTCTATAAAAAATCATCGGCTTGTTGTTATGCAACTTGATTTAGAAAGGTTGGAAACTGAGCCTACCGATGAGATCAATGGATTCTACCAGAGAATTAAAGAAGTGTTCCCAGGTCTTTATGATCATCAGTGCTCCGAAGGTGTCCCCGGAGGGTTTTTCAGTCGTGTGAAAAGAGGTACGTGGATGGGGCACGTAATAGAACATATCGCTTTGGAACTCCAGATTTTGGCAGGCTATGATGTAGGGTTTGGCCGCACTCGTGGTACCGGAATCAAAGGACAGTATTTTGTTGTTTTTGAGTGCAAAGATGAAGAATCCGGCAGATTAGTTGCTGAAAAAGCAGTTTCGATTGCTCAAGATTTAATTGATGGATCACCCATTGATGTGAAAAATTTTGTGCAAAAAATACAGGCCATAAATATAAAAAATATGCCCGGGCCCAGCACGTCATCCATTCTAAAAGAGGCCAAAGCCAGAAATATTCCTGTAATAAGACTTGAAGATAAATCTACCTGGCAACTCGGTTATGGAAAATATCAAAAAAAGATTGCGGCTACCATTACTTCAGAAACCGGTTTAATGGCTGTAGAAATGGCTGATAATAAAAAATCGTGCCGGAAATTTTTAAAAGAATTGTCAATCCCGATCGCAAAGGGTGATGTGGTTTACTCCGTTGATGAACTGAAAAAGTTCGTGGGAGAAATTGGATTTCCTTTGGTTGCAAAACCGGTTGACGGAAATCAAGGCCGTGGAGTAACCACCAATGTTAAATCGTATGAAGCCGCACTGAATGCCTTCCATTTAGCCTCTAAATTTTCAAATGGAGTGGTGATTGAGCGTCATATGCCGGGCAATGATTACCGTTTGTTGGTAATCGATCATAAAGTAGTAGCTGTTGCCAGAAGAACGCCTGCTCATGTAAAAGGAGACGGCGAATCCACTATTCAACAGTTAATTGATGCTGTAAACAGTGATGAATATCGTGGTGACTCTCATGATAGTCCCCTCACAAAAATCAGGATTGGTCCTACCGCCAATTCAATTTTAGATCAAAAAGGATATACATTGGATACTGTTTTGATTAAAGGCGAGGTACTCTTTTTAGATCACGCTGCCAATCTCAGCAAAGGTGGAACGGCAGAAGACATCACGGAGCAGGTTCACCCTGAAGTCATAAAAATGGCTGAGAGAATAAGTCATGGAATAGGTCTGGATATTTGTGGAATAGACGTAATAGCACCTACGCTTGATCAACCCATTGAAAGTACAAATGGGGTAGTTCTTGAGGTAAATGCAGCGCCGGGATTCCGTATGCACCTCTCCCCGTCGAGAGGAAAATCTCGAAACGTGGCGGCTCCTGTATTAGATATGTTATATCCACAGAATGTTAAAAGTAGAATTCCCATAATTGCAGTAACAGGTACCAATGGGAAAACAACGACAACGCGTCTGATTTCACATATTCTGCAACAGAACGGTGGACAAATAGGGTACACCACAACCGATGGCATTTATGTAAATGATTATTTAATTCAGAAAGGGGACTGCGGAGGGCCACAAAGTGCACGGATTATCTTGAAAGATCCCACTGTAGACATTGCCGTTCTCGAATGCGCCCGCGGAGGAATGTTACGATCCGGACTGGGATTCGATCAATGTGATGTTGGTGTTGTAACCAATGTGTCATCCGATCATTTAGGGCTGGATGGCATAAATACTCTCGATCAGATGGCACGCCTTAAATCAGTTGTGCCTGATTCAATTCACTCGTCCGGCTATGCTGTATTAAATGCTGATGATGATCGTGTGTTTGCAATGAGAGAAAATCTGGATTGTAACATCATTCTTTTTTCAATGGACTCTGACAACGCCAATTTAATGCGACATAGAGAATTAGGTGGTATTAGCGCAGTACTCGAAAATCAACATATTACCATTTGGGATGGAAAAACTACACATACCATAGAACACGTTAAAAATATCCCACTAAGTTTTGGTGGTCAGGCAGGATTTATGATTGAGAATATATTGGCAGCAGTTGCCGCCGCCTATATCCAAAATGCATCACCGGATGGTATTAAAAATGCACTGAACAGTTTCCTGCCTTCTCCCGAACAAACTCCGGGGAGAATGAACCTTTTCCATTTCGAAAATTACGATGTATTAATAGATTATTGTCACAATCCTGCTGGAATGAAAGCGATCAGAAATTATATAAATAACTCCTCCTACTTAACAAAAATAGGAATTGTTTGTGGTATTGGTGATCGCAGAGATGAAGACAACTTTGAGATTGGACGGATTTCGGCAGAATTATTCGATAAAATCATTATTCGTGAAGATGCAGACCTGCGCGGAAAAGCACCCGGTGAAGTAACTGAAGTTGTTAAGAGAGGGATCGATACGTCTCCGTATAATCCACAGGTGGTATGTATCCGAAACGAAAAACAGTCTCTGCTTTTTGCAATGGAAAATGCCTGCCCTGATTCACTAATCTTGTTATGTGTCGAAAATATTGATGAAATCATCTCTTTAATACAACAACAATCAGCTACGGTAATTAATAACTATAATCATACGACTCAGGTTCTGCAACATGCAGGAAATCAATAGCAACCATTGCTGAATTTTCAGGCATTTTACATCCAAAGGATCAGAGGTGATGTGAATTAGAATTAAATTATGAACCTGAGTTCGATTCTTAAATTATGACCTTAAAAGTCCCCCTTAGAAAAGGGGAATTGAGGGGGATGTTCATCAGAATGTGGAAAAATCAATGAACACCCCTCTAAATCTCCCCTTGTTAGGGAGACTTAATACGCAGTAAATGAAATTGAGTATTAATCGAACTGAGGTTATGAGTAATGAGCTGAGTGAGTTTTTGGAGAAATATAAAATGCCCATTTATGGAGGGGTATTAACGGCTCTTTTTACCGGAATTGCAGCTTTTTTAGCAGGGAGCCTTTCGGGTTATGAAGCCATGCAGCTTTTGGAATCTTCACTTCCTCGAATCGGCACCCTTTTTAATACAATCATCCTTGCATCTGCTACTATTTTGGCATTGATTCTCACACTCTTGGGAATCAGTACAAGCAGTGAATCCAATCTAAAAAAAGGCCATTACAAACAGGTACTAAGTCTGGCCAGGTTTGATGCATTCCTATTCATTACCACACTAATCTTTTTCCAGTTTTTTAACATACCATTCACCGAATCCGACTATGTACCCACCTCTTACTATACGTTTTTCTACTGGACGGCAATCTTTGTTTCGTCTTTGGTTAGCGGCCTTATGGTGGCTGTTATATTAATGTTATACAACACCGTGCAAAACATCATACGCATTGTTGGCCTTGGAGAAGATCTGGATTTAATTTCGAATGAGGATGAGGATGAAGAAGAACCCGCACATCAGGAACATCAGGGGGACTACGAACATGGCTTCATTAATCAACCGGTTTACTTTAAAGCCAATCTTGCTTTTTTATCGGTTAGCACAAAACTGTCCTTTGGAGGTTGTAACTGATTTTTCTCCGAAATCAGGTTGAGTGCCAAATGAATGACATTTTTAAGCGCTTCAAAACCAGATGGTTTTTGTATGTAATAATCGGCCCCATTTACATAAAGCTGGTTCACAATTTCTTCGTCAAAACTGGTGGAAAATATAATGACCGGCAAATTATGCAGACGCTTGTTAACCCGGATTTCAGATAAACTTTCAAGACCATTTTTTCGCGGCATGTTGATATCCAAAAAAACAACATCGGGAAGCTGAATATCTTCATTTTTAAGTCGCTGCATTAGTTGTTCACCATCAGAAACAATAGTAAGATCTACCGTTAATGCAAGTTCATCAATCGCTTCGTTAAAAAGGAAAGCATCATCGGTATCATCTTCAGCAAGAATAAGATTTATTGTACAATTAATAGGTGCGCCCATGACTTATGCTTTATTATTACTCTTTAGTTGAAAAGCCTCTGTTATAATAACTTATAACGTTTTGTATAAATTTTTATTGGTTCTAATTTCTTACAACTATATATCATTATTTTCTACATTTTTATTACGAATGGGTAAGTATATATCGAAAGTAGTTCCTTCATTTAATACGCTCCTGGCAGAAATAAATCCATCGTGGTTGTCCACAATCTTTTTTACAATTGCCAGGCCAATTCCTGTGCCTTCATATTCATCTTTACTATGAAGTTTTTCAAACACTTCGAATACTTTCTCCTGGTACTCTTCTTTGAAGCCGATTCCATTATCAGTTACAGTTACATGGCAATATTCAACATTTGGATGAAGTCTTCCGGGATGAATGTCGCCTCCTTTCATTCGATGTGCCTCAATTTTAATATGAGGAAGAACATTCGGTTTCGAAAATTTAAGCGCATTACTAATCAGGTTGTACATTAGCTGACGGAATTGAAAAACAATAATATCGGCAGTGCCAAGTTTCCCAATTTCTATACAGGAATGTTTCTCTTTAATTTCCTCTTTAAACGAAATCTTAATTTCTTTCACAATCCTCGTAAGATCGGTGGTTTCATATACTTTTCCCGAGGATGCCAAACTTGCAAAAGAGAGCAGATCATCAATTAGTGCCTGCATACGAACGGCAGTTTTTGTTATCAGTATAAAGTATTTTCTACCTTTTTCAGTTATAGATTTATTCTCTTTATCAAGCATTCTGTCTGCAAATATTAGAATTCTTCGCAAAGGGCCTTTTAAGTCATGTGATGCTACATAGGCAAATTGCTGCAACTCCTTATTAGACTCTTCCAGTCGCTTTGCATAATTTCTCAGTTCAATAGCTGATTTTTTCTGTTCAGTGATATCTCTTATCGCTGCCGAAACAAGAACACCATCTTCTGTTTCTATTGGACTCAGGC
The DNA here is from genome assembly GCA_041747055.1 of Balneolaceae bacterium. Taxonomy (GTDB): domain Bacteria; phylum Bacteroidota; class Rhodothermia; order Balneolales; family Balneolaceae; genus SW132. The sequence goes on along the minus strand of JBGTFX010000429.1, from coordinate 1,252 downwards.
TTATTTCCACGGGAAATTCAGTACCATCCTTCTTTTTTCCAAAAAGTTCCTGCCCGACTCCCATTGACCTGGTTCTGGGTTCAGAAACAAAATCGTGTCGATGTTGAGAATGTATATTTTTAAAACGTTGAGGAATTAACATTTCCACGTTTTTGCCTATAATTTCTTCTCTATTATATTCAAATAATTTTTCAGTCTGGGCATTTACCAATTCAATTCTGCCTTCATTGTTTACAATGACCATTGCATCAGGTGCTGATTCCAGAAGCCCTTTAAATTTAGCTTCACTCTTTTTCCGGTTGGTAATATCTCGAATGGCTGCCGACACAAAAAAACCTTCCTCCAGCTTCAAAGGGCTTAAACTTATTTCAACAGGAAATTCCGATTTATCCTTACGGAGTCCGAAAAGTTCTAGTCCTACTCCCATCTCACGTACTTTGGGATCTCCAAAAAAATTCTTCCGGTGACCGGCATGTTTATGTTTAAAACGCATAGGAATTAACTTCTCAACATCCTCTCCCATAAGTTCAGCACGGTCGTAACCAAACAGCTTTTCGGTTTGTGCATTTACCAAAACCATTTGGCCAAAATTATTTACAATTACCATGGCATCGGGTGCCGACTCCAGCAGCGCCTGGAATTTACCCTCCGATTTTTTTGTGTGAGTGATATCCCGTAGAACTTTAGTTATGCCCCGTAATTTCCCTTTATCATCCCTTAAAGGAGAAAGGCTTACTGATACATAAATAGTTTTTTTATGTTTACTAATTCTCTCCGTTTCGTAATTATTGATATTCTCTCCCCACAAAATGCTCTCCATCATTTTCTTCTTTTCGTGAGCTAATCCCGGTGGGAAAATAACATCAATATCACGACCCAGCAGCTCTTCTGAAGTGTACTCAAAAAGTTCCTCCGCTGCGCTATTAGTAAAAGTAATCTTCCCACTGAGATCACTTACAATTACAGCATCTTTTACAGATTCGAGAACGGATAAGTAAGATATATTTGTATCACTTTGTTTTTTTGTAGAATACATAGATGAATGACTACTTTAGAAAAATCATGATATAACTACTATCACTTAACCCTTTTTACAAACATTCTAAACGTTGTTTACCTGCGCTTAAATGCTACACCTTATGCTAGTAACAGCATTGTCCATTTCTTTTCCACAAACGTCTTAAGTATACGATGAACCACTAGGGGTATTGTTATACACTAATGATATGGAGCTTATAACTTTAACGTTTTA